>QKJM01000110.1 GCA_003249315.1 Archangium sp. | reverse complement strand
TGGACTGGTGGATGAGCAGGGGGCGCCCCCCGAGGGTCCGGTCCAGGTGTCGCTGAGCTACTTCCAGCCCTCCCAGATGCCGGGAGATCTCACCGCGCTCAATCTGGACAACGAGGAGACCTGGCTCGACTCGGTCGGGGCCCTCAACGTGGAGGTCCAGGACGAGAAGGGCCGGCGCTTCGACCTGGCGCCAGGGGCCATCGCGAGCGCCTACCTTCCCGTGCCCGGTGAGCTGAAAGGCTCCATGCCCAAGTGCGTCCTCGACAGCTCCTGCCGCATGTCGATGTACCGCTTCGAGGAGGGCCGCTGGGTGGAGAAGAAGGTGGACATGGGCTTCGACGAGCGAGGAACCTCCTTCAAGATGGTGGGAGAGAAACCGGCCCTCGCCGCGAGCGGCGGCGTGGGCGCGGCGATCATCCGCGGCTCGACGGGCCTGGGGATGTGGAACGCGGACATCGAGAAGCGCAACCCGGCCTGCACCATCATCCGCCTCATGGGCTATCCCCCCACCTGCTTCAGCCCGTATGGAAACCCCGCGGAGCCGGGCGTGACGCTGACGCGGACACTTCCGGGAGCCGGGGGACTGCCCATCACCCGCTCCGGCCGCGTCACCTCGCAGACGTCATACGTGGTGCTGTACAACATCCCGGCGAACGTGCTCGGAACGTACTCCATCGCCTTCCCCGAGGGAGCCTCGCCCCTATGCACCGAGCGTACGCTGCTCAGCTCGTCACCGGATCCGGCGCCCGGCTATCCTTCGGGGTTGACCACCCGCGTGGACACGGGCGCTCCTTGGGGCGGCACCGGTTTCCCCAAATGGAACGGAATGCCGATCGACTCCGGCAGCATCGCGGAGGGCAACCACCCCTGCAAGTCGGTGGTGACCTACCTGTTCCAGTGGTGAGGCCGACATGAGAAAGGCCAGGAGGGCCGAGCCGCCCTCCTGGCCTTCAATTCACGAGCCGTGGAGGCTCAACACCTCACGGGATGAGGTTCGCCGGGGTGTGGCGGAACAGCAGGGTGCGGTTCATGTAGCCGACCTCGTCGTTCTGGAAGAGCGAGGAGCCCATGAGGTAGCCCTCGGCCACCAGCACGTGGGACACGAGCTCGGTGGCGTCGGGGCGCAGGTTGTACACCTTGCCGTAGTGGAAGGTGCGGTTGATCTCCACGATCGGATCGCGCGTACCGTCCGCCTTCACCAGCTCGTCACCCACCTTGAGCGTCTGGGCGGCGACGATCCGACCCTGGCCGTTGATGACCGGGTGCTCCACCGTCACGCGCACCTGCCCGCCCGAGGCCGTGGTCAACTCCACGATGGGGTGGTTGGTGTCGCGGATCTCCTCGGTGAAGCTGTAGGTGCGGCCCACCTGGAGCTTGATGTCATCGAGGGTGGAGTCCGGCGCCAGGGTGACCAGGTCCTCGCGCAGCGAAGCGGTGGCATCGACCATGGCCTGGTAGCCATCGGAGAAGAGCACCTTCTGCTCCGGCGTGTAGCAGGACGCCTCGCAGTAGCCATTGATGTAGAAGTCATACCCGGTGGCCGGCTGGGTTCCATACCTGTCGAGGTAGAAGTTGCAGTCGGCCAGCATCGGGTGGGGGAAGAGCTGCTTGTTGGAGGTGCTGTTGATGTTGGAAGTGCTGCCGAAGGTGGGATAGAGCGGCCGGGCCTTCTTCCGACTCAGGGGACGCGACCACTCCCAGTAGCCGTTGGAGTCCAGCGTCTGGTTCGTGGGGCCGTTGAGGTAGAGCTTGTTGGTGACCGAGGAATTGATCTCGAAGTAGTCCACCTGGCCGGTATAGGCATTCCTGCCGGACGGGTTGGCGGAGTAGGCGAACTCCGCGTAGTCGATCAGGTTGCCCATGCCGTTGTAAGACGCGATGCCGACGTCGAAGCCAGCGGATGGACTCGCCACGTGCTGAGAGATGGCACACCGGCGGGACCACGCGAGGCGAGCCTCGGCCTGGGCCGGGTCCAGGCTGTCGATGGTGCAACGCTGCGTCAGGATGGCCTGCGCGCTGGCGGCAGCGGGGAGCAGCAGCCCCGCGACAAACAAGGACAGACCGAGTTCATTCGACTTCTTCATGTTCGATTCCTTTCAACGGGTGATGGAAGAGGCTCACGGCTCGAGGTAGCAGGGCTCGATGAGGCAGGGCTCGATGAAGTCCTCGATGTAGGAGGCCTTGAGCGACACACCGGAGTAGGTGCTGAAACCACGAACCATGACATAGTAGGTGCCTGGCGAGGGGAAGGAGAACGAACACGTCTCCGAGTTGCCACCGAGGTAGGGACGGCAGTCGTACTGTGTCACGGTGGGCTTTCCCGCCGCGCGGACGTAGAGGTCCGCGTCGCCCGTGCCGCCAGAGATGTTGAACGTCAGGATACGAACGTCGAAGGGTACGAAGAAGGTGTAGTGCTTCTCCACGGCCCAGCCGGCGAACAGGTTGGAGACCGCCACATCCCGCTGGAGACTGTTCCACTTCGCCATCAGCGACACGCTGGAGTAGCTCGAGGCACCCTTCACCATCACGTAGTAGGTGCCCGGGACCGGCGAGCTGAAGGAGCAGTTCTCGTAGTTGCCGGTAGAGGTCTTCGCGCAGTCATACGAACTGGTGGTCGGGCGAGCACCGCGCTTCACGTACAGGTTGGCGTTTCCGGAACCTCCGCTGGTGTAGATGCTGAGGCCCACCGAGCCCTCGGGGACGATGACGGTATAGAACTGCTCGCCCCCCGTCACATCGGACAGGCCCGTGACCGAGACGCCGTTGGAGAGGGCCGTGCTCGTAGAGTCACAGTAGAGGTTCGTATAGAACGTGGTCGCCTTCGTGTAGCCGCTCCTGTCCGTGTAGAGGTTGCAGTCCGCGAGCTGAGGGTGGGGGTAGAGCTGACTGCCACTCGACGCTGAAGAAGCGCTCCCATAGATGGGGAAGTACGGGTACGGCCGCGACGGCGCGTTCGTCCACTTGTAGTAACCATACGAGTCCAACACCTGCGAGGTAGGCATGTACCGATACAGGGAGTTGGAGTAGGTCGAGTTGATCTCGAAGCCCAGCAGGTTGCCGTGGTAGGCGTTCTTTCCGGAGGGGTTGGTCGCGGTGTCGACCTCCTTGTATTCGGTCAACGAACCGGAGCTCCCGGCCAACGCGTAGCCATTGCTGGCCGAGCCGACGTTGATGGTGAGCGCGCACTTGCGCGCCCACTCCACCCGGGCCGCCGCATCCTGCGGGTTGAGCGCGTCATTCTCACACCGGGAAAACTGCGCCTCCGCTCTCGAGGAAACCAATGCCAGACCGGCCACGGCAACGACACACATCGTTCCGCTACGCATCGTACGCTCCCAAATCCGCGAGTACGTGCCACGCTCGCTCGGTGAACGTCCAGGTTTTGAAGACTCTCTGGAGACGGGACTTCACGGCCCGCGGCTCAGTAGGGAATCGAGCCCGCCTCGCAGTTGAAGTAGGGGCTGAGCTTCACGGGCGAGTACATGCCGCTGCCATCCTTCACCTTGAACTGGATCTGGAGCCGATCGGAGTCGCGCTCGGTGGTGATGGGGCAGATGAAACTCCTGCTCCAGGAGCCGGAGAGCCAGCCACTATAGAAATCCGAGGAGCCGTAGAACGAGATGCCATGCTGCTGCCAGTACGGGGTATTGGAGCCAACCCCGCCGCTGGCGCTGCCCGTGCAGGTGATGAGCCAGTCGGAGGTGCGCGAGCAGGAAACGGAAGCCGTGGGGCAGTCCTGGGTGAAGCTCGTGGTGGCCGTGGTGACGCTGTCCAGGCAGGTCGTCTCGTTGCCGTTGCTGTCGATGACCATCGGGTAGCCGCGCACCTCGAGCGTGTGCGAGCCGCAGCCCAACCCGTTGCTGCTGTGGTACCAGGTGCCGGAGGTGCCCGGGCGCTCGTCGTAGCTGCGCAGCACCCCGTCGACGTAGTACTCCAGCCGCACCGCATTGGCGAAGAGCGACACCCCCCAGGTGCCCACCGCCCCCAGCTCCCCTCCGTAGGAGCTGGCGTCGGAGATGGCCAGGCTGGTCACGCTCAGCCCCGAGCAGAGCGCCTCCTGGGAGACTCCCACCGACTCCTCGAGCCGCGCTGGCCCCTCCCCCTCCCCTCCGCCACAGGCCACCAGCAACCCCAGCCCCGATAACAGCACCAGCTCGGGACCCAGGTGAGAGCTGCTCTTCTTCATGACATCCCTCCCTTTCGAGAAAAATGACCCGATACACCACGAGTATAAAACATTACACACACAGGAAAAGAGCAAAATGAGAAAATCCACATCTCCCGAGAGAATCGGTAAGCCGCCCGGGCGCACCGAGGGAGGCCCTCCCTGACGAGCCAGGGCCACAGGGCGTGAACGTCCACGGCCCTCGGTGGCGAACCGTCTGCCCTCCAGCGCCTCTCGTGGGCACGCAAGTACCCATTCCGTCAGGAGCCGTTCCACGGCACGTCCATTGCAGGTGCCGAGGGAGGGAAGGGAGAAGGGAAAGGGAGGCAGGAGATGAGGGACGCGCCGAAACGCCACCTGGATCCGATCTGCGGCAAGCAGCTCGAGAAGCCGGAGGGGCGACCTACCGCGGAGTACAAGAAACGACGGTACTTCTTCTGCTCGGAGCGGTGCCGGACGGTCTTCGAGCAGAAGGCCGCGCGCTTCCGGATGAACGACCTGGCGCGAGCAGGAGCGCTGCTGACGCCAGGACGGGTGCGCTGGGGCCTCGCGTAGAGGGAGGAGCTCGTCCCTCACCTCGGCCCGCTCCCGTCCGGGAGCGGGGCACTACGCGGCGATGCGCAGATCCTTCAGCTTGAGGGAGAGGCGGCGTTGGCCACGGAAGGTGTCGAACTGGGCCTGGAAGGCGAGATCCACGGGCCCCTCGGTGAGGGCGAGCCGGTCGGCCATACCGAAACCGATGGCGTCCACATTGGGCGCATCGACGAGGGCCAGCTTGAGGTGGCCGGTGCCGCCGGACTTGTGGGGGAGCACGCGGGGGCGGGCCACCTGGCGGTGGAGGACCAGGACGGGCTCGGGGTTGCCCTGCCCGAAGGGGCCGAGCCGCTGCAGGGCCTCCACGGAGGAGGCATCCAGCTCATCCACGCCCACTACGGCGTCCACGCGGCAGCGAGCCACCAGGTCCTCTGGCGAGAGGCGCTGCCAGGCGATGCGCTCGAAGGCCTCACGGAAGGCAGGCAGGTGCTTCGCCTCTACAGTGAGGCCGGCTGCGTGCTTGTGTCCGCCGAAGCGGCTGAGCAGATCCGCGCAGCCGCTGAGCGCGTCATAGAGGTGGAAGCCCTCGATGCTGCGAGCCGAGCCCTTCCCTACCCCGTCCTTCACCCCCACCATCACCGTGGGTCGGTGGAAGCGCTCCACCACGCGCGAGGCGACGATACCGATGACGCCGGGGTGCCAGCCCTCGGCGTAGAGGACGAAGCCCCGGGCCGCCTCGGCCCGCTCCTGCGCCTGGGCGAGGGCCTCGGTGAGGATGGAGCTCTCGATGGACTGCCGCTCGGCGTTGGCCCGATCCAACACCGCCGCCAGCGGACGCGCGGCCTCCAGGGACTCGGCGCACAGGAGCTGGAGGCCCAGCGAGGCATCATGGAGCCGGCCGGCGGCGTTGATGCGAGGCCCGAGGCGGAAGCCCACCTGGCCGGCGGTGATCGGAAAGTCCGGATCCATCCCGGCGGCCTCCTTGAGGGCGCGGACGCCGGGGCGCCGGGCGGCCGTCAGCTCCTGCAGGCCGTGGTGGACGAGGATGCGGTTGGCGCCGGTGAGGGGCACCACGTCAGCCACGGTGGCCAGGGCCACCAGATCCAACAGGGCCTTGAGGTTGGGCTCCCGGCGGGTGGCGAAGAAGCCGTCCTCGCGCAGCCGCTTGCGCAGGCCCATGCAGAGGTTGAAGGCCACGCCGGCGGCGCACAGGTGCTTGGTGGGGTACTCACAGCCCGGCTGGTGCGGGTTGAGCACGGCCACCGCCGGAGGCAACGTGGGCGGCACCGTGTGGTGATCCACCACCACCACGTCCAGCCCGAGCTCCCTCGCCCGGGAGATCTCCTCCACCGAGGTGATGCCGCAATCGAGCGTCACCAGCACCCGGGTGCCCTCGGCGGCGAGCTTCTCCACGGCCTGCACGTTGAGGCCATAGCCCTCGTCCAGGCGATGGGGGATGTAGGTGCCAGGGCGGATCCCCAGCTCCCGCAGGAAGAGGGTCAGCAGCGAGGTGGAGCACACCCCATCCACGTCGTAGTCCCCGTAGAGGGTGATTTGCTCCTTCTCGCGCAGGGCCCGGGACAGCCGCTCCACCGCGGCGCTCATCCCTCGCATGCGGAACGGATCCGGCAGATCGGCCAGCCTGTCGGAGAGGAAGGCCGAGGCCGACTCGGGGGTACGAAAGCCGCGGTGGATGAGCACCCGGGCCGCGAGCGGATGCAGCCCGAGCTCCGCCGCCAGCTCGGCGGCCTGCTCCTGGGGAACTTCCGGCATCAGCCAACGCACGTTCGCATCCCCTCCTCAGGAAGACGGGGCCAGTCTACCTCTAAAGTTCCGCCATGGGAACCTGACCTGCCCCTCGAACTCCCGCCCCAGGGGCAGGCGACCCCTCGAGCCCTCGGGTGAGGGGGCTCGGGTCGGGGATGGCCGGTACCTCGATGGCGGCACGGAAGCAAGGACTGACGACGGAAGCGTGTGCCTGAAAGCAGAACGCCCCCGGCCGCCGCGAAGGTGCGGAGACCGAGGGCGTTTCCCATCCGGGGTGTGAGCGTGGCTCAGGCCACCTGGGCGGGCTTCTGGGAGTTCATCTCGCTCTTCTCCCGGGCCGCGCGGGCGGCGGCGCGCTCATCCAGCCAGATGGTGAGCGGGCTGGCGATGTACACCGAGGAGTACGTGCCGACGATGATACCCACCAGCATGGCGAGGGCGAAGTCACGGATCTCCCCGACGCCGAAGACGATCAGACCGATGAGCGACAGAGCCGTGGTGCCCGAGGTGAGGATGGTACGGGCGAGGGTGTCGTTGACGGCGATGTTGATGACCTCGGCCAGGGGCTTGCCCCGGTACTTGGCCATGTCCTCGCGGATGCGGTCGTAGACGACGATGGTGTCATTGACCGAGTAGCCCACGACGGTGAGCAGGGCCGCGATGGCGGTCAGATTGAACTCCGCGCGAGTGACCAGGTAGAAGCCAGCCACCATGATCACGTCGTGGAGCATGGCCAGGAGCGCGCCGGGGCCGAACTTGAAGTCGAACCGGAACGCCACGTAGACGAGGATGGCGATCATCGCATACAGCAGGGCCGCGATGCCGCGGTTGCGGAGCTGCTTGCCCACCTGAGGCCCCACGTACTCCACACGGCGCATCTCGAAGTCGGCCTGATCCGGGCTCTGCACGCCCGCCATGAGCGAGCTGCGGATGCGGTCCGCCATGCCACTGGCGACGACCTGGTAGTCGAAGCCACCGGCCTGAGCGGCCCCCAGCTCCCGCACCTCTTCCACGCCCGTGCCGGTGCCCTCCACGGCCTGCTTGATCTGCTCCGGGGAGAGCTGGTTCTCGGCACGGAAGTTGATGATGCCGTTGGCCATGTCCGGGTAGATGCTCTTGACCGGCCCCAGGGCGGTGATGGCCTCGCGGGCCTTGGCGGCGCTCTCCTCGGTGAGCTGCGTCACGCCGCCCAGCCGCAGGAGGAACGAGTTCTCGTCCGCCGAGCCGATGCTCTGCACCGACACGTCCGCGAGTCCACCCTCCTCGGCGCGCTTGCGCACGTCCGCCGCGGACACGTCCTTCTTGAACTGCACCTCCACCAGCGTTCCGCCGGCGAAGTCCACGCCGAAGTTGAACCCGGCCAGGGCGATGCCCACGATGATCGCCAGGTTCACCACGGTGGAGATGAAGACGGCGGGCTTGCGCTTGCCGATGAAGTCGATGTTCGTCTTGTTCTTGAGGATCTGCATGGCTGCTGTCCCTCGATGGCGTGCCTAGACGGACACCGTCTGCGCGTTACGGCCGTGGACGAAGTAGGTCATGATGAGTCGCGTCACCAGGATGGAGGTGAAGAGCGACGCCATCAGACCGATGATCAGGGTCGTGGCGAAACCGCGCACCGGGCCCGTCCCCGTGAAGAAGAGGATGAAGCCGGCGATGAGCGAGGTGACGTGGGCGTCGAAGATGGTCCAGAAGGCCCGATCGTAGCCCTGGTCCACCGCGGCGCGCGCCGTCTTGCCGTGGCTCAGCTCCTCGCGGATGCGCTCGTTGATGAGCACGTTGGCGTCCACCGCGATACCGAGCGTGAGGATGAAGCCAGCGATACCCGGCAGCGTGAGCGTGGCGTTGAAGAGCGCCAGGCCACCGAGGATGAGCAGGCCGTTGAGCAGCAGCGCCACGTCGGCGACGAAACCCGCGCGCCGGTAGTAGACGGCCATGAAGAGGATGACCAGCACCAGGCCCAACAACGCGGCCTCGCTGCCCTTGCGGATGAGCTCGTCACCCAGCGTGGCGCCCACCTGGCGGATCTCCCCGGTGGTCACCGGCGCCGGCAGCGCGCCCGCCTTGAGGGCCAGCGACAGCGTCTGGGCCTCGGCCAGCCACTCGTCCAGGGAGCGGCCAGCGGCGCTGCCCAGGGTGATGCGGGCCCGGCCGCCGCCAATCGGCTCGTTGATGCGCGGCGCGGACTGCACGTAGTCGTCCAGGACGATCGCCATGCGCCGGCCCGTGTTCTCCCGGGTCAGCCGCTCGAACTCGCGCGCTCCGGCCGGATCGAAGCTGATGTTCACCTCCGGCTCGTTGAGCTGGCTGAGCGACGCATCCGCCCCCGTCAGGCTCTCGCCCGTGAGCGGCACGTTCTTCTCCACAAGGTAGGTGCGGTAGCTCTCGCACTCGCCCTTCTTCACCGTGCTGGCGATGCACTCGAGGAGCACCTCGCGCTCCGCCGGCACGCTGCCCTTCACGTAGGCCAGCAGCGCCTCACGGTCCGGGCCCTGCAGCGCGGGGAAGCCCTCGGCGGTCGTCAGGGTGATGTCGCTGCCCTCCGGCGGCGGCGTCTGCCGGTGGAGGTCCGCGAAGAAGGAGGAGGTGTCGTCCACCATGCGGAACTCGAGCTGCGCCGTGGTGCCCACCAGCTCCTTGGCCTGCTCCGGATCATTCCGGCCCGGCAGGGAGATCTGGATGGCGTCGGTGCCCAGCTTGCGCACGTCCACCTCGGCCACGCCCCACTTGTCGATGCGGCGGCGGATGACGAGCATCGCCTGGTCCACCGCCTCCTCGCGGAAGCGATTCACCTGGCCCTCGTCCGGCGTGAGCACCAGCGCGTCACCCTCGCGGGACACCTTGACGAAATCGGTGAAGGTGGCGAGCACCTCCTTCTCGATCGCGTCCATGGTGGCCGGATCCTTCGCGCGCAGCGTGAGCAGCAGCGCCTCGGGATCCGCCTCGGCCGTCACCTCGCCGAGCTGCTTGTCGTTGATGTAGCGGGCGATCTGCTCGCCCCGCCGCTCGGTGCGCTTCTGCAGGGCCGTCTTGGTGTCCACCCGCATCACCATGTGGATGCCGCCCTGCAGGTCCAGCCCCAGGTTGAGGCGGTACTTGGCGGGGGGCGCCCACGCCGGCAGCCGCTCCTCGAGCAGCGCCAGGTTGTTGCGCTCGCGCCGCTCGAGGACGAACAGCGAGTAGTAGGTGGGCACCAGCAACCACACGGTCGCCAGCGTCACCCCGATGACCAGCGCGAGCCTTCCATACCAGCCGCGGTCCATCACTTCTCCTCCTTCTTCTCTTCGGTCTTCGCCGCGGTCTCGCCGCCCACCGGGATCATCCCGGAGACGGAGCTCTTGAGCACGCGGATGCGTACTCCGTTGGCCACCTCGAGTGTCACCTCGCGCTCGGTGACCAGGTGGATGCGTCCGATCATCCCGCCCTGGGTGATGACCTCATCACCCTTCTTCAACCTGGAGAGCAGCTCACGGTGCGCCTTGAGCTGCTTCTGCTGGGGGCGGATCATCACGAAGTACATGATGGCGAACAGCGCGAGGATGAACACGATGTTCACTGCCCCGCTGGGGCCCGCCGCCTGAGCCAGAATCAGAAAGCTGTCTGCCACGAACCGCCTCGTGTCGATGAAAAGGTGTGAAACCGGAAAGGGGGGCCTCTTAGCAGCAGCGGCTTGCCCCGGGCAAGTTGAACGGCAGGACAGGCCGGGTCGTTCCGCCGTGCGTCATGGCCGCCCGCCCCTCGGGCTCACTTCGCGCCTCGGGTCCGCTCGGCCTCCTGGGCCCGGGCCCGCTCCCGGAAATCGCGCGCGAAAGTGGCGTACCGGTCCTCGGAAATGGCCCTCCGCACGTCCCTCATCAAACCCAGGAAGTAGTGGAGATTGTGGAGCGTGTTGAGCCGCATGGCGAGGATCTCCCCCGCAACGAAGAGGTGACGCAGATAGGCCCGGCTGAAGGTCCGGCAGGTGTAGCAGGAGCAGGCCGGATCGGCCGGCCGCTCGTCCCGGGCGAAGGTGGCGTTGCGGATGACGAGCTTGCCCTCGGAGGTGAAGAGCAGGCCGTTGCGCGCGCAGCGGGTGGGCAGCACGCAGTCGAACATGTCCACCCCATGCTCCACGCAGGTGACCAGGTCCACCGGGGTGCCCACCCCCATGAGGTAGCGAGGCTTGTCCCGGGGTAGCAGGGGGGCGGAGAAGGCCACCCCGGCATGCATGGCCTCGGGCGTCTCGCCCACCGAGTACCCGCCCAGCGCATAACCTGGCAGGTCCACCGCGCACACCTCCTCCGCGTGGGCTTTACGCAGGTCGTCATGCAGGCCCCCCTGGACGATGCCGAAGAGGGAGGAGCGCTCGCGGCTCCAGGCCTTCTCGCACCGGTGCAGCCAGCGGGTGGTGCGCGCCAGCGACTTCTCCAGGTAGCTCCGGTCCTCCGTGGACGGCGGGCACTCGTCGAAGGCCATGATGATGTCCGCGCCGAGCGTCTCCTGAATCTCGATGGAGCGCTCGGGGGTCAGCAGGTGGTGCCGCCCGTCCAGGTGCGACTGGAAGGCCGCTCCCTCCTCGGTGATCTTCCGCTTGCCGGACAGGCTGAAGACCTGGAAGCCGCCACTGTCGGTGAGCATGGGGCGCTCCCAGGAGATGAAGCGATGCAGACCCCCCATCTCCCCCACCAGTTGCTCCCCGGGCCGGAGCATGAGGTGGTAGGTGTTGCCGAGGATGATCTGCGCATCGAGCGTGAGCAGATCATCCGGGCCCACGCCCTTGACGCTGCCCACCGTGCCCACGGGCATGAAGATGGGCGTCTCCACGGGGCCATGGGGGGTGTGCAGCCGGCCGCGGCGCGCGCGCGTGCCCGAGGCATCCTCGTGCAGCAGCTCGTAGCGCACCAGCCCCGGTGCGACCCGCGTATCCCCCTTCTCCTTGCGGGGTTCTCCCATCACATGCCCTCCTGATCCGTCACCAGCATCGCGTCGCCATACGAGAAGAACCGGTAGCCGGCGGCGATGGCCTCCCGGTAGGCCGCCAGGGTGCGCTCGCGGCCGAGCAGCGCGCTCACCAGCACCACCAGGGTGGAGCGCGGCAGGTGGAAGTTGGTGAGTAGCACGTCCACCTGACGGAAGCGGAAGCCGGGACGGATGAAGAGGCGCGTCTCTCCCGGCCCGGCGCGCAAGGTGCCGGTCTCCGGATCGCTCGCGGCCTCCAGGGTGCGCACCACCGTGGTGCCCACGGCCACCACCCGGCGCCCCTCGGCCCGGGCCGCGTTGATGGCCTGGGCGGTGGCCTCCGGGACGCAGTAGCGCTCCGGGTGCATGTGGTGCTTCTCCAGGTTCTCCTCCCGGACGGGGAGGAAGGTGCCCGGCCCCACGTCCAACGTCACCGAGACCCGGCGAATGCCCCGAGCCTCCAGGGCCGCGAAGGTGGCCTCGGTGAAGTGCAGACCGGCGGTGGGAGCCGCCACCGCGCCCGAGGCCCGCGCGTACACCGTCTGGTAGCGCTCCGCGTCCGAGTCCTCCGGCGGGCGGGTGATGTAGGGGGGCAGCGGCAGGCGGCCGGCCTTCTCCAGCACTTCGGCCAGCGAGGTGCCCGGCGCGGCGTGAAAGCGCACCCGGTACTCGCCACCACCGAGCGCCTCCAGCACCTCGGCCTCGAGTCCGTCGGGGAAGGCCACCCGGACGCCGGGCTTGAGGCCCTTGGAGGCCTGCCCGAGGCAGATCCACTCCAGCGCCTCCGCGGACTGGCCGAGAGCCTGGGAGGTGAGCGTGGAGGCGGCGGGGCGGACGACGAGCAGTTCCACCCGGCCGCCGGTGCCCTGCTTGGCGCCAAGCAGACGGGCGGGGATGACGCGGGCGTCGTTGACGACCAGCAGGTCGTCCTCGCGCAGCAGCTCGGGCAGCTCGGAGAAGCGACGGTGGGCGCACGCACCGGAGGCACGGCTCACCACCATGAGGCGGGAGGCGTCCCGGGCCCCGAGAGGGGCCTGGGCGATCTGCGCCTCGGGAAGCTCGAAATCGTAGTCAGAGAGAGAGGACGACACGGGAAGAGGCGCTTGTAACAGCCTGGGCGCCGCGGCGAAACCGGAGTGTGTCCTCAGTAGAGCTGCTGGAGCTCGGTCCCTGGGTAGTAGCGCAGGAGGATGTCGCGGTAGCCGAGGCCCTGGTCCGCGAGCGCCTTGGCGCCCCACTGGCAGAGGCCAGCGCCATGGCCGTAGCCGCGGCCGGTGAAGTGCCAGCCGCCGGAGGTGCGCTCCACCTCGAAGTCCAGGCTCTTGAGGCGGGTGTAGCCGAGCTTGCGTCGGAACGTCGCCCCATCGAGCGAGGAACCGGAAGCATTGGCCACACGGGTGACGCGATGGGTGGAGGTGCGCCCGGTGACGCGAAAGCCCTCGGGGGGGTGGCCCAGCGCGGAGCGGAGCTCCGAGTCGCTGACGGTGGCATTCCAGCGGCTGGCGGGAAGGCGACCGCAGGGGCACTCCACGGGCTGGAGGTAGGGCAGGTCCCTCTGTAGGGCATCCTCGCCGGACTCGGTGCGCCCGCCGCAGGAGGCATGGAAGTAGGCCTCGATCGGAGCGAGCTCGTAGGTGAGCACCTCGCCGCGAGTGGCCTCGACGGCGGCGCGGGTGCGGGCGTCCTCGCGATGGAGGCCGCCGTAGACCTGGTGGAGGACGCTGCTGCCCATATGGAAGGGGCTGCCGTAGGCGCCGAGCTTCTTCTGGAGCGCATAGGTGCGGGCGGCGACGGCCTGGGCCTTGAGGGCCTCGAGGGGGAAGGAGACAGGCATCTCGCTACCGAGCACCGCGGCGAGGTAGTCCTCGAGGGGGATGACGTTGATGAGCTGCAGGCCGTTCTTGTAGAGGCGCACCACGACGTCGCCGCGCACCTCCATGTCACCGGCGCGAAGGGGTGTGGGGCCAGGGACGCCCGCGTCGGCCGACGAGGCCCCGGCGCGGAAACGCACCGCGGAGCCGATGACGGGGGCGCCGTTGAGCTCCAGGCGCGAGCCGCGGCGCCGCACGACGGCGGATGCCTGCTCCAACGGGTCGAAGCGCGCGTCCTCGGTGTCCGAGCCGAAGGAGAGGCCCGATCCACTCACGCGCACCTCGCCATGGAAATCGCCCATGGCGATGCGCATCGTCTCCACGGCGAGCGCGCGGAAGGGCGCGAGCAGCAGCAGCATCAATGCAACAGGTCGCAACATGGTGCCCCAAGTGTAGGGATCGATGAAGGAGGCTCAAGAAATCGACCGGAGAATGGCGGAGAATCGGCAGCCCGTGTCCCCTACTCCCGACGCATCCCGCCTCTCGGCGGCAGAACTCGCCGAGGCACTGAAAAAGCTGCCCTATCGCCAGATGGGCTTCCTGGAGGGTCGGCTGGTCCGACGCCGCGCCCTGGAGGCGTGCGCCGCCTTCTACGGAATCACTCCGGAGGCCTTCTCGGTGCATCTGCTGCGTGCCGGGCTGGCGCTCACGGAGGCCGAGGCCCTGCCCTGCCGGCCGCCGGTCGACGCGTCCGAGGAGGCGGAGTGGTCTCGAGCCCTGTCCGAGGCGCTCGAGGACGAGACAGCGGAGGTGCCCACCGCGCTGGTGCGCACGGTGAAGCTGTGCCGACGGATGCGCGAGCTGGGGCCCCAGGTGGAGGCGACGCTGGAGGCCGCGGAGCGGGAGGAGGAGGCGTCTCCGAAGCGACGGAGGGAGGACTGGGTGCGTCGGCTGGTCATTCTGGCGCTGCTGGGGTTGACGGCGTGGCTGTACTTCAGCCGCGCCGAGGAGGCACCGGAGCCCCCCACCCGTCCACCAGTACCCATCCAGCGCTGACCGCGCTGGACGCGCCAGGAGAGGACCCCTAAGGGTGGAGGTATGCGTGCAGCCAGCCTTGTCCTGCTGACGGTGATCCTGACGGGGTGCTCCTGGAGAGGAGACACCCGGGTGGCGGGCTCCGACGATGCCCGGCTCGCGGCGTACGAGGCGACGCTGGAGGAACTGCGAGCAAGGAGGACATCGGGCGAGGAGCCATGCACGGGCCGATGCGACCTCGCCACGAGGGCCTGTGGCGTCGGGGAGGAGCTGTGCGCGCTGGTGGAGCGACATCCGGAGCGAGGAGACCTGCCGAGGAGGTGCGTGGAAGCGCGGGAGCAGTGCGCGGAGGCGACGGACGACTGCGCGAGGTGCGGAACGCGCCGATGAGTCCGCTCTCCCGTAGGATGAAGGGAGACCCCACCAGGAACCAGGAGCCCACATGCCCCGCTACCGCATCGTCATGCTGCTCACCACGAGCCTCGCCCTCCCGGCGCCCACGCTGGCCGCGGAGCTGACGGCCGAGCAGATCGCGAAAATCCGCCGGGACGAGAAGGCCGCCATCGAGAAGGTGAACGCGGCGCACGGCAGCAAGAAGCCCTCGGAGCTGAGCAATGCCGAGCGGAGGCAGATGATCGAGGAGCAGCAGCAGGCGCTGGATGAGGTGATGGAAAAGCACGGCGCGTCGCGAAAGGACTACGCGCGGCAGGTGGCACGGATGGGACCGAAGGGGAACGAGGAGGTGGGGGCGGCAGAGAAGGCGCTGGAGGCGGCGGAGAAGGCCGCGCAGGCCAGCAAGTCCGAAGGCGCCGAGGGAATCACCGTGCAGAAGGGATTCAGCGACGAGAATCCCGTGGAGATGGAAGCGGAGGAGGGAGCGCCCCCGGTCGTGGAGCAGGGGCTTCCGCCGGAGGGGAGCTGACCTGCGGAGTTCCCCTCAGGCTCCTCCGCGCGTCCGCCACACCTCGTCATAGGGACAGGAGCAATCGGTCTCCTCGGGCTCGGGGTAGACGTAACGCTGGCCCTTGTAGTTGTGGAACACGCTCTCCCGCGCACCACGCTCGACGAGGTAGTCAGGCTGAAGGGTCACCTTCCCTCCGCCACCGGGCAGATCCACGGCGAGGTGGGGGACGGCGAGCCCGGTGGTGTAGCCACGGAGCTGCTGGAGGATCTCCATTCCCTTGGAGATGGGGGTGCGCAGGTGCTCGCAACCCTCGGCCACGTCCATCTGGTGGAGGTAATAGGGGCGGACGCGGATGCGCAGCAGCGCATGCGACAGTTCCTTGATGATGCGCGCCTCCGAGTTGAGGCGGCGCATCAGCACGGCCTGGTTCTCCACGGGGACTCCGTGGTCCACGAGCCGCTCGCAGGCCTCGCGGGCCTCGGGCGTCACTTCCTTCGGGTGGTTGAAGTGGGTGACGACGTACACGGGAGCGTAGCGCCGCAGGGTACGAGCCAGGGCGTCGGTGACACGCATGGGAAGGCACACGGGCACGCGGGTGCCAATGCGCACCATCTCCACATGGGGAATCTCGTACAGGGGCGCGAGCAGTTCCTCCAGCCGCTGCTCCGAGAGGAGGAACGGATCGCCCCCGGAGATGAGCACGTCACGCACCTCGGGGTGGCTACGGATGTACTCGATGCCACGCCGTAGCTGCTCCTTGCTCAGCTCGGCCTCACCACCCTTGGTGATACGCCGACGAGTGCAATGGCGGCAGTAGACGGAGCACGTGTCCAGCGCGAGGAAGAGGACGCGGTCCGGGTACTTGTGGACGATGGCCTCCTCCGGGCGCGTCTTGTCCTCGCCGAGGGGATCGGCCAGCTCCCCGGGCCGGATGCGCGCCTCGGCCCGCACGGGGATGGACTGCATGCGGATGGGGCAGAACGGGTGCTCCCGGTCGATGAGCGACAGGTAGTACGGGCTGATGCCGATGCGGAACAGCGAGGCCGTCTCCTGCACTCCGGCACGCTCATCCGGGGTGAGGGACACGTACTGCTCGAGTTGGGCCAGGCTGCGCACGGCATGGCGCTGCTGCCACCGCCAGTCGAACCACTCGGCGTCGGTGGCTTCGGGGAACAACGCCCGCCGTCCGGCCTCTGAGGCCGGACGCGCGGGAGCGCCCTTCGACGAGAGCGACGGAAGGAACATCACGCCGCCTTGGCCTGATCCCTCCACCACTGCTGGCCCGACTCAGGCAGCGTGTAGATCGGATCGAAGTACTCGTACTTGCGGCTGAGGGCGTCGGGATCGTCGTGTTCGATCCCCGTCCGGTAGTTCTTCGTCCAGTACGAGATGCCGCGCTCCCGATCGTACTCGGCCAACTGGTGGATCCAGCGCTTGCCCACGAACGGCACGTCACAGACGATGCGCGGGGTGGCGAAGCCGGGCATGTACCCCATGATGTCGTGCTGGAGCTGCTGGGCCTCGGCCACGCTCAGCCGCCAGTGCTCCGAGTTGGGGATCATGTCGCACATGTAGAAGTAGTACGGCAGGATCTTCGCGTGATCGAGCAAGGTGAAGCACAGCTCCAGTAGATCCTGAGGGGTGCTGTTCACACCGCGCAGCAGCACGCCCTGGTTGCGCACATCGCGGAAGCCCATGTCGAGCAGCTTGCGCACGGCCTTGCCCACCAGCGGAGTGAGCTGGCGCGCGTTGTTGACGTGGGTGTGGAGCGCCAGGTCCACGCCGCGCTCGTTGGCCTTCTTCGCAAGCCTCTCCAGCCCCTTCAGCACGCTGTCCTGCAGGAAGTGCTGGGGGATGGCCATCAGGCCCTTGCTGGCCAGGCGGATGTCCCGGATGTTGGGGATGTCCAGCAAGGCGCTGACGAAGGGCTCGAGCGCCTGGATGGGCAGGTTGGCGATGTCTCCGCCGCTGACCACCACATCCCGGACGGTGGGAGTACGACGCAGATACTCCAGCATCTGCTCGTAGCGCTCCTTCTGGCCGACCCCGAAGCGGTGCTTCTGCACCTGGGGCACGTCGTTGCCCACCAGGTCCATGCGGGTGCAGTGACCGCAGTACTGCGGGCAGGTGGGCAGCATCTCCGCCAGCACCTTGGTGGGGTAGCGGTGGGTGAGGCCCTCGACCACCCACATGTCCGCCTCGTGCAGGCTGTCCCGAGCGGCCTTGGGGTGATTGGGCCACTCGGGATGGCGATCATCCAAGGCCGGCACCATGTAGCGACGAACCGGGCAATTCCGCAGGTCCTGCTCGTCCATGGTGTTGAGCATCTGCGGGGGCAGGAGGAGCGACATCGTCGCCCGCTCCCGCTGATCCCGCTCGATGCTGGCCAGCAGGTCATCCGGAAGGAGCGCCCCGAATACGGCCTTGAGTTCCTTCAGGTTCTTGACGGTGTGCTTGCGCTGCCAGACCGAATTCTCCCACTCAGCCTCGGATACGTCCTTGAAGCCGGGCAGGCGCCTCCAGTCGGGTTCCACGAACTCACGGCGGAGCGGATAGGAAAAAGGCTGCTGCGCGGGACCGGCCGAGGCCTTCCCGCTGATGGGCGTCTTCGTCATGGCAAATCACCTTAACGGAACCAGCGCCCGGGGCTTCAGCCCAGAGCGAAGGGTCCTCATTACCCAACATTCGACGGAGGGCAACGCCTGTGTTGCTACTCCAACGGAACGTTGATGAGCTTGGCGACTTCTCCCGCAGTGATGGTCACCTTCTTCGGCTTGCTCTGCTTGCCGTCGAGCTTGAAGATGATCGTATGAGTGCCCACGGGAAGAACGAGCGGGTTCCCCAGGGCGACAGGCGTCTCCCGGCCAGAGTATCTTCCATCAACCCAGATCTGCGCGCCCGGCGGCCGGCTGCTGCATGCGAGCTTGCCCTTGACCGTCCGGGAGGGCCTCGGGCTCTTGGATGAGGATGACTGCCTCACGGTCGGGCGGGATTCGACTGGCGGCGGGGGCACCTCCTTCTCCATCGCGAAGCGCACCACCAACTCCGTGTCACCGTCGTCCGAGCTGAAGTTCCCGGTGTAGGTCTTGTACCCCTCCCGCTTGGCCGTGAAGCCATAGCGCTGGCCCAGCGTGAGGCCAGCGAGCTTCACGCCAGGCATCTTTCCAACGGACTTGCCCTCCACTTCGATCTCCGCACCGGAGGTTCCCTCGAACACCGCCTCGAAGGTGGGGGGCTCCTCCTCAACGGGCTCGTCCGCCTGGGTGGGCTCCGAGGGAACATCTGACGCGGCCTCAGCCATGGCGGTCCCGGTACCAGCCGAGGCACCCGTCCCGACCGCCCCGCCCTCCTCTACCTGCTCGGCCTGAGAGCTGGGCGTCAGCACCAGGGACACCACCGCCGGGCTCTGTCGGGTGATGCTCACCTGCTTCTCGGCGGGCCGGTGGCCCGGAGCAGTGGCCGTTACCGTGTGAGGTCCCTCGGGCAGTTGGATGACCTGGTTCTGAGCCTGGACCTGTCCGTCGATCCGTACCTCGGCGCCCATGGAGGGCTGGACGGAAACCATCAGACTGCCGGTGCCCGGCCCGGAGAACAGCAGGAACCCCACCACGCCGAGCACCACCAATGCCCCCGCCGCCACCGCTCCCAGGAGGATCTTCGGGGAGCCCTTCTTCCCAGGCTCGCGCGATGCCTCCTTCGATGCCGCAACCCGCTTCCTCCCGGACACGGGTTTCGGAGTCTCGACGGGCACGGGCATTCGACCGGTGGACTCCTCCTCCGAATCGTAGGCCTGCGGCTCCGACGAGTCGGACACCTCATCTTCCTCCGGCTCCGTCTCGGGGGGTCTCCTCGCAGGACGCGGACGCTCCAACTCCTCTGGCCGCAGCCTTGGCCGCTCGCCAGTGGGCATTGGGCTGACCATGGTGGCCCCAGACTCGCCCTGAAGACTCTGGAGGCCCTGGAGGTTGAGGACGGTGGCATTGTCCTCCTCCGGATCGATCTCCCCGATGCGGGTGGCATTGGCATCCCGCTCCCCATCCTCGGCCAGCGCGAAGGGCGAGATGCCCACCATGGTCGCCCCCCCCTCCTCCTCCTCCTCACCGGCAACCGCCTCGGAGGCGAAGTTCCGGCGGGGCTGCGGACGGGAGGCATTCTCGGAGAGCGGATTGTCGCGCTCGCCCGTCAGGCTGTCATCCACCAGCACGCTCGACGAGGACGATGGACGCGAGGGGGGCGGCTGGAGGGCGCGAACGGAGTCGACGATCTGCGTCTTGTCCCCAGCCCCATCCATTTCGGCCAGTTCCTCATCGGAGAGAGGAGGGAGGAAGTCGTTCACCGCCGGCTGGGAAGGCATGGTGGGCGCACGGCCCGCCACCGGTGCCGTGGGGACCCGACGAGGCGGGCGCGCCAGAGCCCCGGCATTCGAGGCCTGGGGTGGCTCAGGGCGCTCGATGGAAGAGTAGCGCTCCATCTTCTCGGCCTCGCGGATGATGTCCTCCGCGAAGACCTCCTTCATGAAGGCCGACAGGTGCTTGGACGAGTAGATGGCGTCGCCAGCCAGGAGGAACCGCATCAGGTCCTCCTGCATGTCCGACGCCCACTGGTAGCGCTCCTCGGGCTCGCGCGCGAGCGCCTTGAGCAGCACCCTCTCGAGCCCCGCAGGAATGTTCTGGTTGTAGTCCCGCGGAGAAGGGACATCCGCGTTGCGCACCTTCTCCAGCGTGGAGAAGTCCGACTCGCCGACGAACAGCCTCTCGCCGGTGAGCATCTCATAGAGGATGACGCCCACCGCGAAGATGTCGCTGCGGCGGTCGATGGGCATGCCGCGCACCTGCTCCGGGCTCATGTAGCCGAACTTGCCCTTGAGGATGCCCGCCTGCGTCTTCTGAGATCGGTTCGCCGCCTTGGCGATACCGAAATCGATGATCTTCACCTCCCCTTCATAGGAGATGAGGATGTTCTGGGGTGACACGTCCCGGTGGATGATGCCCAGATCCTGCCCCCGCGGATCCTTCTTGCGGTGCGCGTAGTCCAGGCCCTCGCACATCTTCGAGGCGATGAAGACGGACTGGGCCGTGGGCATGATCTCCTTGCGCCGACGGTAGCGCTCCAGGAGCGTTCGCAGGTCGCGCCCGGCCACATACTCCATGGCGATGAAGTAGGTGTCCTCGTGCTTCCCGAGTTCGTGGATATGCACGATGTTGGCGTGGTTCAGCTGAACGCTGATCCGCGCCTCATCGATGAACATCGTGATGAACTCCTGGTCCTCCGCCATCGTCGGGAGAATCTTCTTGATGGCGAGGATTCGCTCGAACCCTTCGACGCCGAAGGCCTTCGCAGTGAAAACCTCCGCCATGCCGCCGATGTTGATGCGCTCGAGGAGGAGGTACTTCCCAAATGAGGTCGGCTTCTTCATTGCGTGGATTCGCCCGCCTCTCCGAAGAGCAGGAGGCCTCTTGGAAGGAGCAGTGGATGGAAAACCGGACGAACCCGGGACTTTAGTCGGAGCAGCGACGGGGAGTCAAACCACATGGGGAAGAAGAATCCCCTGGAGTTTCAGGCACTTGGCCTCCTCCCCGGCTGG
>QKJM01000704.1 GCA_003249315.1 Archangium sp. | reverse complement strand
AGCGGGAGGACCTGCGCCTCGAGCGCGCCGTCGTGCTCGCGGAGCTGGGCCGGAGGGACGAGGCCCGTTTGATTCTGGAGGCCGTTTCCTTCCCGGAGGCTCAGCTCGAGCTCGCCTGGTTGGATCGGCTCGAGGGTCGGCTCGAGGATGCGCGATGCCGTCTGGAGGCCGTGCTCCCTCGTCTCGCCGAGGGCTCCGAGGTGCGCGCCATGGTCCAGCTTGGCAAGGTGACGCGCCAGCAGGGGGATTTTCCCAACGCTGCTCTCTGGTTCGTCAAGGGCATCTCCCTCGAGCAACAGCGGCTCCGCCCCAACTCCGGCCTCAAGGAGTTCGTTTTGGAGATGGCTCGCGGCTCCGAGCCGGAGCGCGCCGCCGTGCTGCTCGCCCTGGCCGAGAAGGGGGTTTCACTCTCTTTGCGCCGGGATGTCTCTGGGGCGTAGGGCGCTCCGTCGTCCCTCACCCCAGCCCTCTCCCAGAGGGAGAGGGGGCATACACGGGTTCAACTCCGGGCCCGTGGCACCCTCACCCCGTCCCTCTCCCGGAGGGAGAGGGGTTCTTGGGCTCAGTACGTCGTGCTCTGCCACGGGTACAGGTAGGTGAGCGGGATGTGCGCTCGCGCCGCCCAGGCCGACTCGTTGTGCCCCGCTCCCTGCGCCACGTAGTAGTACAGGTCGTTCCCCTGCACGTATCCGTCCGCCACCAGCGCGTCCCTCATCCGCGTCGTCTGCGTCAGCCCGTCGCTGCTCGTCCCCGCATCGATGTAGAAATTCACCGCTACCTTCGTGGTGGACGCCTCTACCTCCTTCGTCAGCGCTTCGTCGTTCCACCAGAACGAGCTCGACAGCGCCGCCAGCTTCGAGAACGCCGTCGGGTTGCGCCTCCCGATGTAGAACGACACCAGCCCCCCCAGCGACGAGCCCATCAGCGCCGTGTTCGCCTTGCTCGGTAGCGTCCGGTAGTTCTGGTCGATGTACGGCTTCACCGTGTCGAGGATGAAGCGCTCGTACTTGTCCGCTCCTCCTCCCCCGTACGTTGGATCGCAGCAGGGCGTGTACTCGTAGATGCGGTTCGCGCCGCCGTTGTTGATGCCCACGATGATGATCTCATCCATCGCGCCGCTGCCGATGAGCGAGTTGCTCGTCTCGTCCAGCCTCCACTCCGTGCCGCCGAACGCCGTCGAGGACTCGAAGAGGTTCTGCCCATCGTGCGCGTACAGCACCGGGTAGCGCTTGAGCGGGTTCTCGTAGTAGCTCGGCGGCAGGTAGAGGACGAGCGTCCGGGAGTTGCCGAGCTGCGGCGAGTAGAAGTTGTTGACCTTCTTCAGGCTCCCCGTCGCCGGACCGAAGAACGGGTAGATGTCCACCGTCGTCCCCGCCTTGATGCGGTAGTTCGCCCCCGTGGACCAGCTCACGTCATTGATGAGGGGCTTCACCTCCAGGTCCCCCGCCGAGTCCGCCCAGGACAGCACCCAGATGTTCCCCGTCGTCCACGTCGCGCTCGTCCCCGAGTTCCAGGACAGCGGCGCCTTGCTGCCTCGAAGGGTGACGTTGTTGCCCCAGCCCACGTCGTAGTGGACGCGGACGGTGGTGGCCTCGGCGGCGGTGCTCACGGCGAGTAGCAGCAGTGCGCCGAGAATTCCGGCGCGGCGCGGGATGACTTCGGTCATGGCGCTTCCTCCCTGGGGGAGCGGGTGAACGAGCCATGCTGGCAGCACCCTCCGGAGCGAAGCAAGGTCGCTCCCCGGACGGACGACCTGGATTCCCTGCACGAAGAAATTGACTCCGGGCCTCGGGCCGTCTGCACTCGTGGCCTTATGCTCCGCCGCGCCTCCCCCTGGCTCCTGCTCGTCCTCTTCGTGTTCGCCGGCTGCTCCCGCTGCGGCGACAAGCAGACCTCCGCGCCGGAGGCGAAGTCCTCCACTCCGGCCCGCTACCTGCCTCGCGATGCCCAGGCCTCCCTCGTCGTGCCCGACCTGGGCTCCCTCGGCGAGAAGCTGGCCCGCTTCCAGAACCTCAAGCTGGCCAACTTCCTCGCCCAGCTCCAGAACGCCCAGTCCGCCGAGGCCTACGTCTCCTCCGTGATGCGTCAGGTGGGGGTGGATCTCCGCAGCCGCCAGGCCATGGAGGCCGCCGGTATCGAGCCGGCCCGAGGCGCCGGTGTCGCCTTCCTCGGGGGCGAGCAGGCCTTCTCCGTGCTCGGCGTGAAGGACGAGAAGGTGCTGCGGGACACCTTCGCGAAGCTCGCCCGCGGCCGCCTCGGAGCCTCCGTCAGCAGCGAGGAGAAGGTGCCCGGCGGCACGCTCGTCACCTTTGCCCGCCCCAATGCCCCGCAGCCCTCGCTGGGGCTGCTCTTCACCGAGGGCTTCGTCCTGGTGGGCGCGGGCTCCCTGGTGCCTCGGCTCTCCACCTACGCCACCCTGCCTCCCGAGAAGTCGCTCGCCCAGGAGCCGCTCCTGACGGCCTCGCTGAAGCGCCTTCCCGCCGAGCGCGACTTCTACGCCTTCCTCCCCGGTGGAATCGGCTTCCTCGTCCCCGCTGGTGCCACCCAGGCCGTCACCGTCACGGGCTCGCTGGGGGAGGGCGCGGTGACACTGCGCGTCGACACCCCCTGGCCGGACACCCAGGAGTCGCTCGCCGCGCTCGCTCCGCGGCAGGCCCCCGAACTGCTCGGCTACCTCCCGGAGGACAGCTTCCTCGTGGCCCGCTACCGGGGAGAGCCCTCCCAGCTCGGCGGTCTCTGGCCCTACCTCGTCGGCCCCTACGTCACCCGCGCGGTGCAGCAGGGCAACTTCGACATGAAGGCCGAGGTGCTGGACAAGTTGCGGCCCGGCGTCGTCGCGGGAGTGTCCCTGTCGCCCAACGCGCAGCTCGGCGGTGGCCTGCCCGCATTGGATCCACGCCGCACCAACCCCTTCCGCTTCGTTCACCTGGTGGCCGTGGCCGAGGCTCGCGAGTCCGCCGACGTGTCCTCCACCCTGGAGAAGGTGCCCCCCATCGCCCGGCGCTTCGGCGCGGAGGTGGAGCCTCGGGAGCTCGAGGGCCAGCGCATCTACTTCACCTCCTACCGCCAGGGAGAGGGCGCGCACTTCGCCGCCGTGGGGGACAAGGTGGTGCTCGCCGCGCCCCAGGCCCGTCTCCAGGCCGCGCTCCAGCGTCTCCAGGGCAAGCCCGAGGGCAGTCCCGTGGCCCAGGAGCTGCGCGGCGCCCTCCAGGAGCCGGTGCTGGGCGTGGTGCTCGATCTCCGGCGCCTCTCCGAGGCCGTGAAGGAGCTGCCCTCCCAGGCCTGGGGCATCGGCGGCTTCGCGATCAAGGCGACCACCGTGCGCTGGCTGGAGGCGATGGATGATCTGCGCGCGGTGACCCTGGGCCTCTCCCAGAAGGAGAAGGCCGTACAGGCCGAGCTCACGCTCTGGGTGGTGCCCCGGTGATACGCGCACGAGAGCTCGTCAAGCAGTACCGGGATGGAGACGGCACCGAGGTGCGCGTCCTGGATGGCCTCTCCCTGGACGTGGAGGACGGGGAGTTCGTCGCGGTGGTGGGCCCGTCCGGAAGCGGCAAGTCCACGCTGCTGCACGTGCTCGGCGGGCTGGACGTCCACTACCAGGGCGAGGTGGAGGTGGCCGGGGTGAAGCTCTCCGGGCTGAAGGACAAGGCGCTGGCGCGCTTCCGCAACCAGCACGTGGGCTTCGTCTTCCAGTCCTTCCACCTCATCCCCAACCTCTCCGCGGTGGAGAACGTGCTGATGCCCTCGCACTTCGGCCCCCTCACCGCGGACGTGCGCAAGCGCGCCGAGGCCCTGCTGGATCGAGTGGGTCTGCTGTCCAAGAAGGATCGCACTCCGGTGCGCCTGTCCGGCGGCGAGCGGCAGCGGGTGGCCATCGCCCGCGCCCTCTTCACCGGGCCCAGGGTGCTGCTGTGCGACGAGCCCACCGGCAACCTCGACGCCGCCACCGGCGCCGGCGTCATCTCCCTCTTCCAGGAGCTGCACCGCGAGGGACTTACCCTCCTCGCCGTCACCCATGAGGAGCGGATGAGCGCGGTGGCGAAGAGGGTGCTGCGACTCAAGGAGGGCCGGCTCGTCGAGGAGTCCCGGCCGGCGCTGGCGGGAGGTGTGTCATGAGGCTGGTGGCGCTGTCGCGGTTGGTGCGGCTGAGCCTGGCGCGCGAGCGACGAGGGGCCTTCTTCTCCATCTTCGGCGTGGCCATGGGCGTGGGGGCGCTCGTCTTCTTCCTCGGCCTCGGCCTGGGAGTGGGGCGCGTCATCCGCGAGCGCATCTTCCCCACGGACGCGAAGCTGGTGGATGTGGTGCCGCCCTCGGTGTCTCTCGGCTCGTTCCTGGGCGGCGGGAAGCTGGACGCGGTGATGGTGGAGCGCCTCGGAGCGCTGCCCGACGTGGAGAAGGTGTACCGGAAGATGAGCGTGCGCGCCCCCGCGGCCAGCCGCTACGACGGCGACTTCTTCGGCCGCCGGCTGCGCATGGGGGTGGACGTGCTCGCGGTGGGCGTGGAGCCCGGCCTCGTCGAGGGGGACGTGGAGCCGGGCTCGTTCGTGGACCCCGCGCCGGGCGAGCCCATTCCGGGCATCGTCTCCACGCGGCTGCTCGAAATCTACAACAGCACCTTCGCCCCGGCCCGGAAGCTGCCGCGCCTGGGGCCGGGGATGATCGTCGGCTTCACCTTCCCGGTGGACTTCAACCGCTCCTACGTGGCCGCGCCGGTGGCCGGCCCGGTCATCCAGTCCCACGTGCAGGTGGTGGGTGCCTCCGAGCGCGGACTGCTCGCGGGCGTCACCATCCCCCTGGAGACGGCCATCCGTCTCAACCGCGAGCTGGGTCAGGATACGGAGACCTACAGCGGGGTGACGCTGGTGGCCACCAGCCCCGCGGCGGTGCCGGCCCTGGTGGCGGCGGTGAAGGACATGGGCCTGGAGATCGACGATCAGGAGCGGCGGCTCGCGGAGAACGTGGGGGCGGCGGTGGCCCTCACCACCTCGGCGCTGGCGCTGCTCTCCATCCTCATCTGCGTGCTCGCGGCGGTGAACATCGCCCATGCGCTGAGTGCCTCGGTGCGGGCGCGGGCGCGGGAGATCGGCGTCATGCAGGCGGTGGGGGCCTCGCGCGCGGACGTGCGCAACATCGTCCTGGCGGAGGCGGCCGTGGTGGGGGTGCTCGGTGGCCTGGCGGGCACGGTGGCCGCGTTGCTGCTGGCCCTGGCGGTGGATCGGCTCGCCACCGGCTACCTGCCGCAGTTCCCCTTCAAGCCCGAGAGCTTCTTCTCCTTCCCCTGGGCGGTGGTGGTAGGTGGAGTGGCGCTCGGGTTGCTGGCCGCGCTGGCCGGTGCCTGGTTCCCAAGTCACCGCGCTGCTGCTACGGATCCCGCCAGGACGCTCGCCGGATGAAGCTGCCCTCTACCAAGACGCTGACCGTCAATGTCGCCTGCCTCCTGGCCCTCATGTGGCTCTACGGGGGCGATCTGCTGGATGCCATCCGCGCCCAGGGGGCCGAGGTGTCCGCCTTCCTCTCGCCGCCTCGACTGGCCTGGCCCGCCGGAGTGCTGGCCGCCACCCTCGGAGTGCTCGGCGTGGGGGTCTGGGGCCTGTGGCGCGGGCGAGGGGAGGGCTTCAAGGGCTACCGGCTGCTTCCCATACTCCTGGTGTGTGCCCTCTTCGTCGACCTGCTGTTCTCCGAGGACCAGGTGCCGCTGCTGCCCGAGGACGTGGCCACCCTGTCGCTGGGCCACTTCCAGGAGCAGGCCCAGGCGCTGGCCTCCGAGAAGGCCGTTCCCTCGGACCCCGAGGTGCTCCGGCCTCTGCTGGAGGAGCTGGGGGCGCCGCCCTACCTGATCCGGGGGACTCGTGTCTCCTCGTGGTCCCTCCAGGTGCGCGAGAACTGCGAGGGCCCCATCCGGGAGGCGCCGGGCGCCCAGGCGGGGACGATCCTCTACTGCGTGGCTCCAGGCCGGGAGGTGGCCTGGGCCACCCTGGTCGGTCTTCCCTCGGGTGTGCGCTTCGGTACACCCGCGGTGTTGGCGGAGGAGGGCGAGCCCCGGTTCGTCGTGGTGCAGGCCTCGCCTCCGCCACCCTCGCCGGAGGAGGCGGCGGCGATGGCAGGCACCGAGGCTTTCCTGGCGCCTCCGGAACCGGGCGAGAGCACGGACTCGGTCTCGTTGGATGCCGGGGTCGTTGCCCCCAGCCCGCTCCCATGAGTTCCGTGGCCGAGGGGCACCGCCGGGGGTCTCCGTGGTTGACCCTATGGAGGTACGGTCGCTAGGCTCGGCATTCAAACATCGAGCTACCGACCCGTGACGACCACTCAACCGAAGCGGCAACCCATCCCATTTGGGAAATACCTCCTCCTAGACCGCATCAACATCGGCGGCATGGCGGAAGTATGGCGCGGGAAGATGTTCGGCGCAGGTGGCTTCGAGCGTCTCGTCGCCATCAAGCGCATCCTCCCCAACATCGCGGAGGACGAAGAGTTCATCTCGATGTTCATCGATGAGGCGAAGATCAGCGTCCAGCTGACCCACGCCAACATCGCGCAGATCCACGAGCTGGGGCAGATCTCCAACAGCTACTTCATCGCGATGGAGTACATCCCCGGCAAGGACATGCGGGCCATCTTCGATCGGTGCCGGAAGAAGGGGGAGCCCGCCCCGGTGCCGCTGGTGGCCTACTGCGTGTCCAAGATGTGCGAGGGACTCGACTATGCCCACCGCAAGAAGGACGGCATGGGGCGGGACCTGAACATCGTCCACCGCGACATCTCGCCCCAGAACGTCCTCATCTCCTACGAGGGCGAGGTCAAGGTCATCGACTTCGGTATCGCCAAGGCGGCGGGCAAGGCCACCAAGACGCAGGCCGGCATCCTCAAGGGCAAGTTCGGCTACATGAGTCCGGAGCAGATCCGCGGTCTGCCGCTGGACAGGCGCTCGGACATCTTCGCCATTGGCGTGTGTCTCTACGAGATGCTCACCGGCGAGCGGCTCTTCGTGGGCGACAGCGACTTCAGCGTGCTGGAGAAGGTGCGCAAGGCGGAGGTGCTTCCGCCCACCACCTACAACCGCCGCATCCCCGAGGCGCTGGAGCGGATCGTCCTCAAGGCGCTCGCCCGGGACGTGGACGAGCGCTACCAGCACGCCAACGAGCTGGGGGATGACCTCCAGCGCTTCCTCATCACCTCGGACTCCATCTTCAGCCGCAAGGACCTCATGCAGTACATGAAGTCCACCTTCGCGGAGGAAGTGGAGCGCGAGAAGCTGCGGCTGCAGGAGTACGCGACGATCGAGCCGCCCGAGGGCATGAGGGCGGCCATCGAGATGGGCTTCGGCGGCATGCCGGTGCCTGCCCCGCCTCTGGAGCAGTTTCCGGCCACCACTCCGGCGCCGAGCCTGCCGCCCATGGGGCCGCCTTCCTCGCCCCAGATTCCGCGCCGGGCCCCTTCGCTCACCGCGCTGCCGAAGTTGACGGCCGCGGCCGCGAGCGCGCCCTTGGTGGATGACGATGAGGGCGGTGCGACGATGTTGGTGGACAGCCGGGAGCTGCTCGATGGCGCCTCCCTGCCTCCCCGCCTGGGTCCGGGGCGCACGGTGACGCCTCTGGAGACGCACTCGCCCATGGTGGAGGAGCGTCCTCCTCCTCCGATCGTCACCCCGCGCGCTCCGGTGCTCGCACACTCTCCGGCAGCGGAGAGCACCAACGTTGCCCGGCCGAACCGCCCCTCCCTGGACGGGATGCGCGCCGTCCGGCCCGAGTCGCCGCCCGAGGCCCCCGTACTCACTCCCGGTCGCAAGCCCACGCTCGGAGCCATGCCGGTCCCGCCCAGGGCCGCGCCGCCGCCTTTCGAGGAGGAGCCGCTGGAGGAGGAGGAGGAGGCGACCGAGCCCCCGGCGCGGCCCACTCCCTCCGAGCGCACGCCGGTGCCGGCTTCCCCCAACCGCATGCCGCTCATCGCGGGGGTCGCCGTCCTGCTGGTGCTGCTGCTGGGGATTGGCGCTTTCTTCGCGTTCAAGCCGCCTCCCTCGGGCTTCCTGCTGCTGAACCTGCCTGGCGACGTGCAGGCCCGGGCCCGGGTGAACGTCAACGGTCAGGATCTGAAGGTGCCGCCCTCCGGGCCCATCCTTCACCAGATACCGGCGGGTCCGGCGCTGGTGCTGGTCAGCGTCGACGGCCATGCGCCCTTCACCCAGTCGGTGGAGATCGTCCCCGGGACGACGCCCACGCCGCTGGAGGTGAAGCTGGAGCGCACGGTGCAGCTCGCGCAGCTCGTCATCACCTCCCGGCCGGCCGACGCCGAGCTGCGGCTGGACGGGAAGGTGGTGCGGGCGCAGGGCAGCTCCGAGCCCTACCTCGGTGAGGTGGAGGTGGGCTCCAAGGTGGAGGTCGAGCTCCAGGCCAAGGGGTACAAGCCCTTCCGGAAGCAGCTCGAGATCGCCAGTGAGAAGCCGGTGGCCCTGTCCGCCGAGCTCGAGCGCGATGGCTTCGAGGTGCAGGTGTCCTCCTATCCCACCGGTGCGCTGGTGTTCGCGGATGGCAAGGAGCTGGGCGAGACGCCGCTGAAGGTGCGTCTGGCCGCGAGCGTGAAAGAGGTGAGCCTCAAGAAGCGTTGTTACGAGGATGCGGAGCTGGAGGTGGCTCCCTCCGAGGACGGCTCCCTCACCACCGTGAAGCATCGGCTGAAGAAGATTCGCGGCTGCCGGTAGGGTAGCCGGCTGGTTGCCCGCTCCCCGTTCAGCGGGCACATGCGCTCCCCTGAGGGGGGAGGGAGAGGTGTGTCCGTGAGCAAGGCGCGCAAGAGTGCGGCGGATCCGCTAGCGGAGCTGCCCCGCTGGGCCCAGAAGCTGGCTCAGAAGTACTACACGAAGACCGTCAGCACCTTCCTGCTCTACGGGGCGGTGAGGGATCTGCAGCCCGTCACCCAGGAGGATGGCAGCCCGGGTTTCGGTCCGCTGCGCACCTTCCTCGCCGAGGAGCTCTTCGGAGGGAGGGACTTCGTCCTCTTCTATGATCGCTCCTCGGGCATCCGCGCCTCCTCTCCGGAGACGCAGAAGGAGCTGCACCGGTCGCTGGCCGCCTACGACACGCTCTATGGCACGGACTACGCCAGGAGCCTGCCGAGGGATCCGGGCCGGGCCCTGCAGATTCTGGAGAACTTCCTGCGGATGCGGGTGAGCGAGGGCCGCTCGATGGCGCTGGTCATCGACTTCGCCGAGACGCTGGTGCCGGCCGGGGAGGTGAGCCACCTGTCGGCGGAGGACCGCTTCGTGCTGGCCACGCTGGACAAGTGGGCGCACGATCCGCAGTTCCTCGGCGGGGACGTGTCCATCGTCCTGCTGGCGGAGAACCTGGCGGACGTGTCGCAGCGGCTGTCGCGCAACCCGTACGTGGCGCCGATCGAGCTGCCGCTGCCCACCGAGGAGGAGCGGCTGCGGTACGTGCGCTACAAGCTGGAGGGCAAGAAGCTCCAGTCGTTCTCGGACGTGCCGCTGGCGGGCCTGGCGAAGATGACGGCGGGCCTGTCGCGCATCAACCTGGACCGCATCCTCACCGAGGCGCTGGAGCGAGGGGTGCGCATCACCTCCGAGCAGCTCAAGGAGAAGAAGCGGGAGATCATCCAGGCCGAGTGCCACGGGCTGCTGGAGTTCATCGAGCCGGTGAACACGCTGGACGCGGTGGCGGGGCACGCCAAGGCCAAGGAGATGCTGCGTGCGGCGGCGGCGGCGCTGAAGAAGGGCCGGCTCGAGGTGATGCCCATGGGCTACCTGGTGAGCGGGCCGGTGGGCACGGGCAAGACGTTCCTGGTGTCGTGCTTCGCCGGGGAGATCGGCATTCCGGTGGTGAAGTTCCTCAACTTCCGGAGCCAGTGGCAGGGCGTCACCGAGGCCAACCTGGAGAAGATCTTCAACCTGCTCAAGGCGCTGTGGCCGGTGGCGGTGATGGTGGACGAGGCGGACACCTTCCTGGGCAACCGTGATTCGGGCGGGGACTCGGGGACGAGCAGCCGGGTGTTCGGCTCCATCGCCTCCTTCATGGGCAACACCCACTACCGCGGGAAGATCGTCTGGTTCCTGATGACGGCGAGGCCGGACCTGCTGCCGATCGACCTGAAGCGTCAGGGGAGGGCGGAGGAGCACCTGGCGCTCTTCTACCCGGAGACGGAGGAGGAGCGGGAGGAGCTCTTCCGGGTGATGCAGAAGAAGACGGGCCTGAAGCTGGAGGTGCCGTCGGTGAGCGAGCTGATCCCCCCGGAGACGCGGCAGATGAGCGGGGCGGACATGGAGGCGGTGCTGGTGCGCACGCGCTTCCGGGCGCTGGCGCAGGGCCGCGAGCAGGCGACGGTGGAGGATCTCAAGGCGGTCTTCGAGGACTTCGTGCCGCCCAGCTACCCGCTGGAGATAGAGCTGCAGAACCTGGTGGCGCTGCAGGAATGCACGAGCCGGGAGCTGTTGCCGGAGAGCTTCCGTCGCCTGGACCGGGACTACATCACGAGGCGCATCCGCGAGCTGAAGCTCCTGCTGGAAGAGCGCTGAGCCCGTGTAAGCCCCCTCTCCCTCTGGGAGAGGGCTGGGGTGAGGGTGCCAGTCCCCGTGCTCGCCCTCGTGCCGCCCCCGTCAATCCCTACTGGGCCTTCACCGTGAGGCGCATGCCGATGGGGAGGCGGGTGTGGTCCTTGATGCCGTTCCAGCGCTTGATCTCCTCGACGGAGACGCCATAGCGCTGGGCGACGCTCCAGAGACTCTCACCGGCGGCGAGCTCATGCACGGTGGGCTTGCCGGCGTTGGAGGCGGGGGCTCGCTGGGCGACGACGGTGCCGGAGCGCTCCTGGACGGGGGAGGGGGCGCTGTCGGGCCAGATGTGGAGGGTGGAGCCCACCTTGAGGGCGGTGCGGCTGGCGCGAGCGGAGAGCTTGTTCCAGCGGCGGATGTCCTGCACGGACACGTTGAAGCGCTGGGAGATGGCCCACACGCTGTCCCCGGACTGCACGGTGTAGGAGATGCGCTTGCGGCCGTTGATGTGCTCGCTCTTGATGGGGCCGGAGGCGACGGGGCCGCGAGGGGTGCCGGCGGGGACCTCGTCCTCGGGGCGCACCGAGACGCCGCTGCGTCGGGCCTGGGCCACCTTGCGAGCCAGCGCACCCTCTTTGTTCTTCGCGCCGCGCCCGGTGGGCACGGGGATGACCAGCTCCGCGTTGATGCGCAGCGTGCGCGCGCTCTTGAGGCGATTCATCTGGAGGATGGCCTCGGGCGCGGTGCCGTACTTGAGGGCGATGTGCGAGAGCGTGTCCCCGCGCCTCACTTTGTGGACGCGGAAGGTGAGGCGCTCCTTGGGGGCGATGTGGGCGAAGTTCTCCGCGAAGCGTCCGGCGGAGCCCTTGGGCACGCGCAGGACGTAGGGGTTGCGCGCGCTCGCCGGCGGAGTACACCAGCGTCGCAGCTCGGGGTTGAGCTCCTGGAGGTCCTGCACGCGCACCCCGGCTGCCCGGGCGATGACGTCCAGATCGGTGGCGTCGTTGAGCTTCACCTCGTCGAACTCGATGGCGGGCTCGTAGACGAACTCCTCCTCGGAGAAGCCGAACGCGGCGGGGTGCTTGGACACGAGCGCCGCGGCGATGAGCTTGGGCACGTAGTGCTTCGTCTCCGTGGCCAGTCCCTTGCCCTCGGAGATGGTCCAGAAGTCGTTGGTGTCCAGGCGCTGCATCAGCCGCCGCACCCGGCCGCTGCCGGTGTTGTAGCCGGCCCACGCCAGATACCAGTGGCCCAGCTCGCGGTGCAGATCCTTCAGGTAGCGCGCGGCGGCCTCGGTGGCCTTGATGTAGTCCCGGCGCTCGTCCACCCAGAAGTCCTGGTGCAGGCCGTACTGGCGGCCGGTGCTGGAGATGAACTGCCAGGGGCCGGCCGCGTGAGCCCACGAGTAGGCATGAGCGGAGAAGCCGCTCTCGATCATCGCGAGGTAGACCGTGTCGCGCGGCAGCCCGTGGGACTCGAGGATGGGCTGCATGAGGGGGAGGTAGCGGGTGGAGCGGCTCACCCACTTGCGGAACCACTTGCGGCCCGGGCCCTGGAAGAACTGGATGTACTGGGCCACCAGCGGCCGCATCTCCACCGGGATGTCGTACCGGTCCTGGATGAGGGAGACGTCGAAGCTCTCCAGGTCGGTGATGAGGGGCAGCTCGGTGAGCGCCTCGTCCTCGCGGAAGGTGGGCTCCTCCAGGGCGTCCAGCATGCGCAGGCGGAGCGGATTGGCCAGGCCCAGGCGGCGCAGGGACTGGAGCACCTCGGCGTTGGAGCGGGCGCCCGGATCCAAGGTGGCGTTCTCCAGCGCGCGCATCTCCTCGAGCTCGGTGGACTCGGTGTCCTCCAGCTCCTCGAGGTGGGTCTCTGCCTCGGAAGGAGGCGCGGCCTCGGTGGACGGCACCGCGGAGGAGCTGAGCAACTGCCGCTTGTCGTCAGTGTCGAGCACCCTCATTCCGGGAGGGGGCGGTGGCATCGGCAGCTCATCCGCGGGCGCGGGGACCGAGGAGAGGACGAAGAGGAGCAGGCTGCTGAAGGACGGCATGGTTACCTGGGAGCCGGCTGCCGGTGGGGCCGGGAGGGTTGTGGGCGCAAGTATTCGCCGCTTTTCTCGGAGGTCAAACAAGCGTCCGGGCGAGCCATTGTCGCCCTGATAGCCATGAACGGGAAGAAACGCACTCCCCGACCGCGATTCAGGGAGTGGACTTCACTTCCCTCGCCTGTCCGTGACCAGGGCCCAACACCTTGGGGAGGTAGGTGGCGAAGTCGAAGTGAGGCGAGTTTTCCCGGTTGTGACAGGTGACGCACACGGCCTCCCCGGGGCGGGCGGTGATGTTGTCGGAGGAGGGCTCATCGACGTGGAGCGAGCCCGGGCCGTGGCAGCTCTCGCAGCCCACGTCCTCCCGGCCGGCCACCTTGTCCAGGCGGCACACGCCGCCGGGCTGCTCCCAGCCGGTGACATGGCAGCCGGTACAGTGGAGGTGGAACTGCTTGCCCACCGCCTCCAGCGTCTCCCAGGCGTGATGGTGTTTGGAGGACTCCCACACCGGGAAGGCCTCCTCATGGCAGTCGGCGCAGGCCCCGTTGCCAACGAAGGCGGCCTGTCCCTCCGCGGGGGGCGGGCAGTCCTCGCCGTGGGACTTCGCCCATTCCAGGTTCATCTTCCCCACGTCCGCGTCATAGGTGGCTACCACCTCCTGGGCCTTGGGGTGCGAGGGGAGGGAGGACTCGAGGGGGATGAAGCGCAGGGTATAGGAGTCGGCGTCCCCGGCCGCGGCCACCGGCGCGGAGAGGAGGGCCTGGCGGCGGGCCACCAGCTCCTCGCGCTTGCGTTGCTTGAGTTCCTTGAGGGTGGCGTCGACCCCGGGGAGGTTGATCTCCTTGTCGAGCAACTCCAGGCGGCGCTCGATGGCGGAGGCGTCGCGCTCCGCGTCCTCGGCCGTCTTCAGGAGGGTGAAGCGGCCGGGCTGGCGACCATAGGACAGGTCCACGCGCAGCAGGGAGCGGCCCTTGCTCTGCAGGGCCACCACGGGCACGGCGGCGCGCACCAGCTTGTTGTCCTCGCCGCTGAACTCGGTGGCGGAGTGGGTGGACAGGATGAGCTCCACGCCTGGCTCGGGGGCGGCGGCGGCCTGCTGGGCTTCCTCCAGGGTGCCGTGGAAGAGGGCCACCACGAAGGAGGCCCCCTCGGCGCGGGCTCGGGTGCCGGCCTGCTTCAGTCCGGCCGCATCCGAGACGCTCACCACGCCCACCTTGCGCTGGCCCGCGGACAGCACCCGCACCTCACCGGGCGGCAGCTCGGGCAGCCCCAGCGCGCGGCGGAAGTCGGCGCCGCGCGCGTCATCCAACTCGCCCACGGCGCGCACCGACAGGCCCATGCGCTTCATGGCCTCGGCGAGCGCCCGCGCCTTGCGCTCCTCCTGGGGCACCTGGCCCGGCTTGAGGGTGGGGCTGCCGAAGAGGCTGTCACCGCCGTCCACGTAGAGGACGGGTAGGGAACCCTGGTTCGCCTCCAGCACCTGGAAGGCCGCGCGGGCGATCCCTCCGCGCATGTTCTCGCTGCAGCCGCAGGGGCCCAGGTAGCCGCGGGTGTCGGCGGAGAGGAAGAGGATGGCGCCCGAGGACTCCTCCCGCTTCGCGGAGGCCTCTCGCCCGGAGGACTCGGCCTCGGCGGCGCGGGACTCCTTGCGCGAGCAGCCCGAGAGCGCGGCGAGCAGGACCAGGCCGGTGACGAGCCTCTTCACCATGGCCTCACCAGAGGATGCTCTGCACCAGCTCGTCCACCTTCTCGCCCATCTTGTCCAGGCCGTTCGTCTTGGACAGGCTCCCATCGGCGCCCACCTGCTCGGCCAGCTTGCTGAGCTCGTCGTCCGGGAGGCTGGAGAAGAGGACGATGGGGATGTCCTGCGTGCCGTACTCGTTCTTCAGCGTCCTGCAGATGTCCGTGCCCTTGGCCTCGGGCATGTGGATGTCGGTGAGGATGAGGTCCGGCTTCCAGGTCTGGAGCGTGCTCTCGAACTCCATGAGGGTAGAGGTCGCGACGACCTCATAGCCGCGCGCTTCCAGCACGGCCTTCTCCATGGCGAGGGTGATCTCGCTGTCATCGATGAGGAGGATCTTTCGCTTCTCGTGCACGTCGCCCTCTTCCTTGGCGGCTTCTTCTAGCCTACCGCTCAGGAAGGCTCCAAGGCTTTCGCATTCTCTCAGGCCGGGGAAGTATCGCCCGGCACCCCGGAGGGCGGCCAGACTGACGGATTATAGATGTTGCGGGCGCCCCTCCCGGGGCACAGTAAGAGCCCCCTATGCGTCGAGCCCTGACCGGACTGTCCGTTCTGGTGTACCTGTTCCTCCTGCCCTCGGCCTGGGCGCTCAATGCCGGCCTCGGCGAGCCTCCGTCCTCGGTGGTGCGGGACACCCCCTACGCCACCGCCAAGGGCTTCTCCGAGGCGGTGCATCGAGGGGACTATGCGCTGGCCGCGCACTACCTGGACCTGGACTTCCTCCCTCGGGAGCAGCAGCGCGAGAGGGGCCTCCTGCTCGCCAGGCAGCTCAAGTTCGTGCTGGATCGCAAGCTGCCGCTGGCCCTCTCCAGCCTGAGCAAGGAGCCCCAGGGAGACCCCTCGGAGCCCCGCTTCGACGAGCTCGGGCGCCTCTCCGTGGGCGACGTCGCCTACCCCATCCGGCTGGCCCACGTGGCGGTCGGTGGAGGTAAGCGGATGTGGGTGTTCAGTGAGGCGACGGTGAGGGCGATCGCCCCGCTCTACGAGGCGCACGGACCGGCGAGGCTGGCGAAGGTGCTGCCATCGGTGATGTTCGAGAGGTCGCTGCTGGGGATGGAGCCGTGGCAGTGGCTGGGGTTGCTGGCGGTGGTGGTGGGGGCGTGGGTGTTGGCGCTGCTGCTGGAGAGGCTGACGCTGGCGGTGGCGGCGAGGCTGGTGAAGTGGACGGGGATGCGGTGGGACGACGCGCTGGTGCCGGCGGGGAGCGGGCCGCTGCGGGTGTTGTACTTCGCGCTGCTGGGCTGGGTGGGGGTGCTGCTGTTGATGCTGCCGCCCATGGGGCAGGCCGCGGCGAGGTTGCTCAACACCTCGCTCATCATCGTGGCGGTGGCGTGGCTCGTCCTGCGCCTGCTGCGGGTGACGGCGCAGTACGTGCAGGAGAACGTGACGAAGGGGGCGAAGGATCCCGCGAAGGCCCGGGGCCTCCAGACGCAGCTCGCGATGCTGAGGCACGTTTTCGAGGTGACCACGTACGTGGTGGCCGCCGCGCTGCTGCTCATGCAGTTCGAGACGGTGCGCAACGTGGGGGTGTCACTGCTGGCCTCGGCTGGTATCGCCGGTCTGTTCATCGGTCTGGCGGCGCAGAAGTCCATCTCCTCGCTGCTGGCCGGCATCCAGCTCTCCATCACCCAGCCGATCCGGATCGGGGACACCGTCATCGTGGAGAACGAGTGGGGGACGGTGGAGGAGATAACGCTCACCTACGTGGTGGTGGCGGTGTGGGACGAGCGGAGGCTGGTCATTCCCATTGCCCAGTTCCTGGACAAGCCCTTCCAGAACTGGAGCAAGTCGATGGGTGGCTCCATGTTGGGGCCGGTGCTGGTGCAGATGGACTTCACCACGGACATCGACGCGGTGAGGGCGGAGCTGCGGCGGATCGTCGAGAACGAGGGCCGGGAGCTGTGGGATGGGAAGGTGGCGAGCGTGGTGGTGCTGGACGTGCTGGAGAAGACGCTGATGGTGCGCTGCCTGGTGAGTGCCCACCCCTCCAAGCTCTTCGACCTGCGGTGCCTGGTGCGCGAGAGGATGATGGTGTGGCTGCGGGCGAAGCCCGAGTGGCTGCCGATCACCCGCACCGAGCCGCGCCAGACGGTGCAGGTGCCCGTCCCTGAGTCGCGGCCCGAGCCGCCTGAGTCCCCCGAGAATGAGAGCGGGGAGGAGGTGCGTCCGGGCTCGGCGGTGGGATGAATGTTCCCGGGGTGAGCACGCCAGAAAGATGGTGGGCTCGCTGGCGAACTCCCCCGCTTCGGCCAGCCCCAGCCCGGGGCTCCGCCGCCAGGAGCGGGGTATGCCCCCTCTTCCTCTTAGGAGAGAGTTGGGGTGAGGGTGTCCAGCCCCTCGGGCTCTGTTACCCTACCCACTCATGAGGTCAACCACATGAGGGGCAGGAGGGAGGTGGTTGAGCCAGGGGAGGTGGTGCAGGGCTACCGGGTAGAGAGGAAGCTGGGAGCGGGGGGCTTCGCGCAGGTGTACCTGGCGAGGCAGGCAGGGCGCTCGGTGGCGCTGAAGTTCATCCGACTGGAGGATGCGGAGGACTGGGCGAAGCGGGAGCTGACGATCCTCCTGCACCTGCGGCACCGGAACTTGGTGAAGCTGGTGGGGCACGCGGAGGGACCGGAGCAGGCGCCCGAATATCTCGTGCTCATCATGGAGTACGTGAAGGGCCGGACGCTGTACGACTGGGCCCAGCAGGAGAACCCCTCGGCGCGCGAGGTGACCCGGATGGCGCGCGAGTTGAGCCGTGCGCTGGGGGCGATACACGCGGCCGGAGTCCTGCACAGAGACTTCAAGGGCGACAACGTACTGGTTCGCGACGAGGACGGTGAGCCGGTGCTGGTGGACTTCGGGGTGAGTGCCGGCCCCGGGGCGCCGCGAGTCACACAGGAGGGCCTGGCCCCGTGTACACCGGCCTACCGCAGCCCCGAGTGCGTGCGCTTCATCGTGGACCCGGAGCGCCCGCTGGACGCGCCGTACCCCTACACGACGGCGGATGACTTGTACGCGCTGGGCGTCACGCTCTACGTGCTGCTCACCGACGCATACCCCTCCTCCGGCGCGGACAAGCTGGACCTGATGAGGGAGATAGCCCGGGAGGTGCCCAAGGCCCCTCACGAGCGCAACCGCAGGGTGCCCCGGGCGCTGAGCGAGCTTTGCATACGGATGCTGGAGAAGGAGCCCCAGGCGCGCTTCGCGAGTGCGGAGGCGCTGGGCGAGGCGCTGGAGGAACTGCTGGCGGAGGCGGACGCGAGCTGGGACGAGCCTCTGAGCTACGGCTGGGACGCGGCCGGGCGCACCACCGAGCTGGAGTCGGCCCTGCGGGATCCGGCGGATCCGCTGCCCGCGTGGGCCCGGAAGAACATGCTACCCAGGCGGGGACGGAAACCCGCCCCGCCCGCTCGAGGCAGGTTGCTGCGGATGGGCGGAGTCTGCGGCCTGCTGCTGGCGGGCCTGGGGGGCGGCTATCTGCTCTTCGCGGAGGGCCACCGGTCCGGGCCCGAGGCCCCTTCGCCACCGAGGCCCGCCGGGCCGACCCTGGCTGCGCTGCTATGTGCCACGTTTCCCGAAGGGGGCCCGACGTCAGAGGCATGCTTCGTTCGCGAAGTGGCGCCCCCGTGGAAGCCGCCGGAAGCTGGCGCGGGCGCAGCGCCCCCGAGGGCGGAAACCCCTGCGCCTGTCGTCACGGTGACGATGCTCCGCAAGGAAGAGACGCGCGTGAAGAAGAGAGAGCACAAGGCCCCCGTCGTGCAGAAGGTGAAGAAGGGGAGCGCCTCCGAGCTGGCCCTGTTGTGTGTTGGTGCCGTCACCGCTGCTGCCTGTACCGGAGCCCCAGTGCGCCCGACGCCCGAGCCCCAGGCGTGCCCTGCCGGGGCCGTGGATGTGATGACCAGCAGGTTTGGCATCAAGGTCGGATACCAGGTGGAGAGTGTTTGTCTCCCGGGTTTCGACCCTTTTGCGCCCGGCAAGCGCAAACCCATGCCCGTGGAGGAAGGCCCCGTCCAGGTGGTGATCAACTTCCCCTGGAACAATATGCCGGAGTTCACCTCGTTGTCCGGGCGCCTCGTCTTCGGGCCGGAGCGCGTCTACGGTCGCTTTACCGAGGCTCGGACTCCGAGTGGGGAGACGCTTCCGGTCTGCTTCGCGCTGGTCGAAGACCACGGCTATGAGCAGGGGGTGCGGATCCGGGGGGCGAGCGGGGCGGGGACCGTCGAGGTATTCCCCATCGTGAAAGTGAGGGCGGTGCGTCGTTTCGAGTAGCGCCCGGTCCGCGGCGGTGAGATGTGCTCGAGGCCGACGCTCCAGCCTCTGTCTTTGTCCTTGGATGACTCATCGTGCGGTCCTTGCTCTCCGTTGTCCTCCTGGCGTTGGCGCTCTTCGTCGCGTTTCCTTCTGCCGCCGAGCCGCCCTCCCTTCCCCTTTGCGAGTCAGGCGTGCGTTACATCGAGCTGGTGGCCGATGCCACTGGCAAGCCGCCCGAGGTGTGCATCCACGATGGGTTGACCACCACCTTCATTGTCGACTCGAAGTGGGCACGCATGGTGTTGAAGGAGCGTGAGCGGTTTCGTCATGTGGCGGAGACAGCGGACACGTTCGTGCTCATCCCCTCCGAGTTGCTGCGCGATGGGGAGCGCATCCCGTTGACATTCTACTTCGAGGACGGAGCAGCCCCGACGAGCGCCAGCTTGATGTTGGTGGTGCATCCGGCCCAGGCGGAGCAACAGGTGGAGGTGTCGCGCCACCCGCGTCAGGTGGCGTCCTACCAGCAGGAAGCCCGGCAGGCGCGAGCGGAGGCTCGGCAGTGCCAGCAGGAGAAGACACGCCTCCAGGCTGAGTGCGATGGTCCGTCCGGGATCACGGGACCGATTGCGCTCGGGCTGGTGGGCACCGGGGGCGTTTCCTCTCGGGACCTCCTTGATGAGGCCGTCGTGCGCCCAGGGTCCACCCTCGCTCCGATAATGCTCCGCGGCTACCGCTCCACCATCCAACAAGGAGGGGGAGAAGAGTGGCGTGTGCGGCTGGCCGTGGAGTTGGATTTGGCGAACGGAGGGACGGAGCCCTGGAAGGCGGCGGGGGCCGCGTTGATGGGGTCCAACGGCGAGGCGCCGAGGATCCTACAAGTGTGGCAACTCGAGCCCATTTTCGTTGGCGGGACACGTCGCGTGGTGGTGGAGGCGGAGGCGATGGAGCGGGAGGTCGGGGGCCCCTTCATCCTCAAGCTGTGGGCGGAGGACGGGGCCAGCGGCTTGACGCTCGAAGGCATCACGTTTCCGTAGGTAGATGGGCCAGAGCAGGGCCGACGGACTTGTTCGTCCCACCAGAGTTCATCGCCCTCTCAAGGCTTTCGAGGCTGGAATCCAGCCGGTCAGGTTTCTTCGTCGGGAAGGAGTGTGAGGAGTAGTTCGTCATCTGGGCCGAGCGGGCGCCAGCCTGGTGGAGGTGGAGTGGCGAGGAGCGCTGCCATGACCTGCCTGGCGCGCTCTTGATGGGCTTCTGGGGGGGCCAATCCCTCCCTCTCTTGCTGGCCTGATTCAATAGAGGATGAAGTCGAACTTCTCGATGACGGCTCGGAGTTCTTCCGGTGTGGTCTCGAGTTCCCTGGCAATAGAGGGAGCGTGCTCCACCAGGGCTTTGGTGGGAGACGGTTGGGTGTGCAGGTTCTCGATTACGATACGGCCGAACAGGCCCGGCCATTCGACTCTGCGTAGCTCGGGGGCTCTGCCGATGGGGTCCACGATGGTGAAGCAGGGCCAGCGGGGAAACCGCAGGGTGCAGGGGTCGCACCCCATGAAACGGCATCCATCCAGGCGGGTCTCGGTGAAGTCACAGTCCTCGATGGCGCCGTGCTGATAGTCCGGATCACTCCCGTATTCGGGCCAGTGCCCGAAGTCGCACCCCGAAAAGCGCCCCTTGAACCGGCAGCCCTTGAGCGAAGCTCTCACCCAGTCCTGATGGTTCTTCAATTCCTGTTTCACCTCGAAGGCGCAGTCGATGAACCGGGCTCCGATGATATGCAGGCGCCTGGCGGACACCTTCAGGACGACAGTGCAGTTCCTCAGCGTCAGGTTGGGGCCGAGAAAGTAGAGCGAGCCTTTGTCGGTCAGCTCCAAGCGCTCGTTCTCGATAACCTTGTCCTCGATGATGACGTTTTCGAGCCAACCCATGGCAGCCTCTCTCAGAAGGTGAGCATCCGGAAGAATTCGGTCGCCATGCGCCTGCCGTGCCGCGCCAGATTGGACTCCGTCCCGGAGAGAATCTCGTACTTGCGACCCGTCTTGAGGTCAACCGCGTCGACCCCCTGGTGGTTCCACTTGAGGATTTCTCGGAATTGTTTTTCCACTCTTTTGTGGACGAAGCGGCCTCGGGCCTCGCGCTCCAGCAATCGAGCCAGCCAGTACTTGCCCGAATCCTTGGCTCTCTGGATGGCCCTTTCCTCTTTGCGGGAGAGATGGTGCGGCCCCCACTCCCTCGCCGCCCTCGTAACC
>QKJM01000872.1 GCA_003249315.1 Archangium sp. | reverse complement strand
CATGTAGAAGGCGCGCAGCAGGCTCCCCGGGTCCTCCGGCCGCGCCCGCTTCGCGTAGCGGTGCGCAATCAGCAGGGTGAGCAGCGAGTCGCGTCCGCCCGAGAGCGCGATGCCGATCAACTTGAAGGCCCGCGTCTTCTCGAAGTAGTCGCCCACCCCCTGGGCGAGCGCGTCGAGCACGTCCTCGCACAGGGCCTCGCGGGCCGAGCGACGCTTCTCCGGCGCGGGCAGGAAGAAGCTGCGGTGCGCGGGCACCGGGTAGCGCAGCCGCTCGCGCCGGCTGGTGAAGGAGCCGGTGCAGTCCACCTCGGGGACGAGCTCGCCGCCCTGGCGCAGCCACGTCTCCCGGTCGCTGCGCCAGGTGGTGTTCTCCGCGCGCAGCCGCAGGGTGCGATCCAGGTCCACCACCACCGCGCCGAAGCCCTGCTGGAAGCGCGGCGCCTCCAGCATCGGCTTGCCGTTCTGGTAGACGAAGCCCCCACCGTCGAAGATGAGGCCGTCGTTGCTGCCCAGCGCGTTGGTGTAGGCCACCGTACACTGGAAGTCCGCGGCGCGCGTGGCCAGCAGCTCGCGCCGGGTGTCCACGTAGCCCAGCCGGAAGGGCGAGGCCGACAGGTTCACCACCAGCTCGCCGCCCGAGTAGGTACGCCGACGCATGGGGCCGTCCGGGCTCCAGATGTCCTCGCACACCTCGGGGGCCAGCAGGCCGAAGTCGAAGCGGAAGAGGTAGTCCCCGAAGGGAATCCCCCGGTGCAGCTCCCGCTGGCCGGGCACGCCGCGCGAGAAGGTGCGGCCCTCGTAGAAGATGTTGTAGGTGGGCAGCTTCTCCTTGGGCACCAGCCCCAGCACCCGCCCACCGGCCACCAGCGCCGCGCAGTTGTAGCGCAGGCCCTGGTGTACCACCGCCACCCCCACCACGAAGAGCGTGGGCAGCGACGCCGTCTCCCGGGCGAAGCGCTCGAGCTGCGTCCACTGGCCCTCCACGAAGCCCTGCCACTGCACCAGGTCCTCGGGCGCGTAGCCCCCGACGAGCTGCTCCTGGTAGACGCCCACGGTGACGTCCTCGGCGGCCATCCCACGCGCCACCTCCAGCGCCCGGTCCACGTTGCGCGCGAAGGCACCCACGGTGGTGTTGACGCTGGCGAGCCCAATCTTCACGAGCCGCATGTTCTCGATACTCCTCCCCGCGCACGGCGGGGCCGGCCGGCCCACTCGGAGCCGACAGTCCATGGCGCGCTAGCAGATGCCCGGCGAGGGGCGGTGCGCAAGCCTCAGTTGAGCAGCCCCACCGGCTTCATCGGGCTGAGCCGGGCCAGCAGCACCCCTACCTCGTCCAGCACCGCCTCCAGCCGGGCCCTCACGTCCAGCTCGCACAACAGCTCCTGCCTCCGCTCGGCCTCGGGCACCACCGCCGCCGCCACCACGTCCGCCAGCGCTCCCCCGCTCGTCCGCGCCACCGCCGGCAGCAGGTTCTCCGCGAAGGAGGGCGGCACCCGTCCCGCCAGCTCGAAGACCGCCTGGCGCAGCCGCTCCTCCTCCGGCCCCTCGTAGGGCGGATCCGGCAGCAGCTCCACCCTCGCCTCCCGGTAGAGCTTGTCCGCCGGCAGCTCCTCCACCAGGCGAGCGCGGCTCACCCCCTGCAGGAGGATGTTGTAGCGCCCGTCCGGCAGCTCCTCCTCCAGGACGATGACACCCGCGCACAGCATGGGCTGCAGGGGCGGCCGCCCGCTGTACTGGCTCTCCCAGCCGGGCTCCAACTGGCCGAGCGCCATCACCTTGTCCCCTGCCAGAGCGTCGCGCACCAGCTCGCAGTAGCGCCGCTCGAAGATGTGGAGGGGTAGCGCTTCATGAGGGAAGAGCACCGCCGAGGGCAGCGGGAAGACCTTCAGCGCCTGGGTGGTGCGCTCGATGCGTTCGAGAGCCGTCGTCATGGGAGCCGCCTAACGTAGCGCCCACGAGGGTGAGACGCACCCCCTTCTCCTCCAGGCGGGCGACCGCCCTGGGTGCGAGGCTGGAAAAGTCGCCACATTCCGCTAGGGTGCCCGCCCGCATGACCGACCCGTCGCCCTCTTCCGTCGCCGTCCCGGCAAGGCCCTCCTGGTACCGCCGGCTCTACCTCCGCGTGGAGGCGCTCTCGTCCACGAAGCATGCCCTGGCCGCCATGCTCCTGGTGTCGGTGGTGGACGGCTCGGTCTTCCCCGTCCCCCCCTTCGCGCTGCTCGTCCCCATGGTGCTGGCCCAGCCGCACAGGTGGTTCCGCTACGCGTTGCTGGGCACGGTGGCCAGCCTCGTGGGAGGCTTCATCGGCTACTACCTGGGCGTGCTCATCCACCAGGGCGCCGTGGACTTCCTCCACATCGACCTGAACATGCGCATCCAGCGCTTCGGCGTGGACGCCACCCTGGGCGATCTGCTGGGGAAGAACTTCTGGGCCCTGGCCCTGTTGTGCTCGGTGCTGCCCACCCCCTTCAAGGTGGTGGCCATCGGCAGCGGGCTGGTGGAGGTGCCGTTGGAGCGCTTCTTCCTCGCGGCGGTGATCGGCCGCTCCGTGCGCTTCCTCGCCGTCTCCGGCGCCGTGCGCTTCTTCGGCCCCACCGCCCGCAAGTGGCTGCGCGTCTGACGCCCGCTCAGCCCTGGGTCGCGTAGAAGAAGGCGACACACATCTCGTCGTTGGTGCCCTCGCCCCAGTTCAGGTCCTTCACCGCGGGGACTGGCAGGCCGTGGGAGTCGTTGAAACCCGCGTTGTTCCAGTGGCACTCGATGCGCAGGTTGTCCCCTGGCTCCAGCCGCACCGGCCGCGCGAGCTGATAGAAGCCCTGCCAGTGGAAGTTCCACCGGGGAATGTCCAGCAGACAGGCCTTCTCCTTGCCCGAACGTTCGATGGTGAACGACGCGCGCGTGCCGCGAGTGTGCATGTGCAGGTTCACCGCGTGGATTTCGAGCGGAGCATCGGACCGCAGCCTCTCCTGGGACATGCGCGAGGCGGTATCGTGCATCGCATAGGAGAAGACGTGGAAGACATCGCTCTCCCCGAAGGGGATGGGCATGGCGCGCTCTCGGGACCACCGCGGGTCGGAGAAGGGGAAGGCGAAGGCCTCGCGCTCGACGGTGTCGTCGACCTTCAGCAGCAGCTTCGAGACATCCGCCACGGGAGGAGCGGCCGAGGTGTTGTAATGCACCTGCACCACCAGCTTGGAGCCCGGGAGGACACGAATGCCCGTCCCGGCGGCGAACTCCGAGCCCATGGAGCCCGGCGCCCAGCCGCCCACCATCGACACCCGGATGTTCTTTCCGTCGGCGCCCCGGATGGCCGAGCCCCCGAAGCAGGTGTAGCCAGCACCGGGCTCGGCCGCGTCCGCCTGGACATAGGCATCCACGGACTCCGGGGGGACGATGGAGGCGATGACATGATGCACGATGCTCGTCTGTCCGGGCACCACACCGATGCCGGAGATGAAGGACTCCTCGGACCTCGGCCAGTCGATGAGGAAGCAGCGGTAGTCATCCGGCCCCTGCTGGGGGACGTAGGGCTCTGGCATGGGCAGCTCGAGATCCACCCGGGACAGGCCGGTGCGAGGCGTGACGGGCGGCGGCGCGTCCTCCGGCGCTCCCAGGGGCGCCCCCGCGCGGACCCAGTCTCGGATGAGCGCGATCTGCTCGTCGGTGAGCGAGCGGTCATGCTGGTACTCGTTGCACGCCGGGTGGGGTGACCAGGGGGGCATGGTGCGCGCACAGACGGATTGGAGGATGGGAGACTTCATGGCCACCACCTGCTGTGGCTCCGTCAGCGCGAACGGAGCCGCGCCTCCCTCCTGGTGACACCCGCTGCACCTGGCCTCCAGCACCGGCTTCACATCCCGGTAGTAGAGGACCTCGCGCTCCGGACCCGACTCGGCACACACATCCGCCAGGGGCGACGGCGGCGGACGCGGCGTGGGCGAGCAGCCCACTGACACCAGGGTACACAACACCCCACAGAGCAGGAGGGGTGAGCCAGCAAAGGACAGACGGAGCATGTCGGTCTCCAGAGAGAGGATTTCTTCCAAGGCCCGCCACCCTAGGAAGAGAACCTTGAAAAAGGATGGAAGAGCCGGACATGAAGGCGGACATGAAGCGGGTACTCATGGTCGAGGATGACCCGGTCATCGCCAGGACGCTCCAGCTCGGGCTCGGCTACCGGGGCTTCGAGGTGACGACGTGTGGCACGGCACAAGAAGGTCTGCGCGCCTTCGCGAGGGAGGACTTCGATGCGCTGCTGCTGGACGTGGCCCTCCCGGACGGGAGCGGCTACGAGGTGTGCCGCCAGGTGCGCACGCAGGACAGCGAGGTGCCCGTGCTGATGCTCACGGCCCGGCTGGACGAGCAATCCGCGGTGGAGGGGCTCGGCGCGGGGGCGGATGACTACCTTCGCAAACCGTGTGGCCTGGACGAGCTGGTGGCCCGGATGAACCGCCTGCTGGAGCGGCGGACGCGCGGCAGCGATGACGTGCTGCGGTTCGGCTCGCTGCGGCTGAGCCCCTCGCGGCGGCAGCTCTGGGCCGGCACCACCCCGGTACACCTGGCCCGGCGCGAGTTCGACATCCTCGCCCTGCTGCTGAGCCGGCCGGGCGAGGTCGTCCGCCGCCAGGAGATGTTGGACCGGATGGGTGACGCGGGCGAGGTGTATGACCGCACCATCGACTCACACGTGAGCCACCTGCGGCGCAAGCTGCGGGATGCGGGGCTGGACGAGGTGCAGATCGCCCCCGTGTACGGCGTGGGCTACCGGCTGGCGGGCCGATGACGCGGCGGATCCTCCTGCGTCTGCTCCTGCTCGGGACCGCCTGCGCGCTGGCCCTGGCGGCCCTGACCCTCGGGGTGCTGCGCGCCCTGAGCGAGTCCTCGAGCGCCGATCTGCGCAAGGCCACCATCCTCTTCCTCGCGCGAATGGTGGAGGGAGGACCCTATGCCGAGTCCGTGGCCCACATCGAGAGCCTGCGCCAGGGAGACCAGGTGCTCCCCATGGAGCTGTGGGTGGTGTCAGAGCAGGGGGAGGTGCTGGCGAGCAATACCGAGGCCCCCCTCCCGGAGCCCTGGGAGCACTTCCCCCGCCCCGAGGGCATCCACGAGGTGCAGGGACTCTACGGGCCGCTGGGCGTGCTGCCGGAGGCGAGCGTGGCGCGGCTGGACACGAGCCCGGCCCACTTCCTCGTCTTGAGGGTGGAGCGGAGCCGCCTGCCCCTGCCGATGCAGGTGCTGCGGCTGGCGCTTCCACTGCTCGCCATCGTCACCTCGGGCTTCCTGGCCCTGCTGCTCACCCTGCTGTACCTGCGGCGCAAGTCGAGGGAGGCGAGGAAGGTGCTCGCGCGCATGGAGCAAGGGGACCTGAAGGCTCGCTTCTCGGTGGGGCCCTTCGACGAGGTGGGCAGCCTCACGCTCGACTTCAACCGCATGGCCACGGAGCTGGAGCGGCTCGTGGCACGCGTGGAGCAGACGGAGCGGGTGCGCAGCACGCTGCTCCAGGAGCTGAGCCACGACCTGCGTACTCCTCTCACCAGCCTGCGCGCCTGCGTGGACACGCTGCTGGGGCACGCCGAGGAGCTGTCGGAGACACACCGCCGCGAGCTGCTGGGTGTGCTCCACACGGAGCTCTCGTACTTCTCCACCCTGCTCGAGCAGCTCTTCTTCATCGCGCAGATGGGGGAGCCGCACTACAAGCGGACCACGGAGCTGTTCGACGTGGGGGAAGTGCTGTGCACCGAACTCCAGGCCATCCGGG
>QKJM01000738.1 GCA_003249315.1 Archangium sp. | reverse complement strand
GGCGACCCACGGGTACGGGCGGCTGGTCAACGGGGGAGGGGGTGGCAACTGCCTCGATGCGGGTGGTGGCGGGGGGAGCCATGCGGGCCGGGGCGGACAGGGCGGATACACCTCGCCGAGCGACGGGGCGCGCGACGTGGGGGGCCGGGGCGGAGTGGGGCTGAGCTACGAGGTGATGGATCGCCTGCTGCTGGGAGGTGGAGGCGGCGCGGGGGCGGGAGGCGCGGCGGGAGGCGCGGGGGGTGGCATCCTCTTCCTGCGAGCCAACCAGCTCCAGGGGCCTCGGCCGCGCGGCTCCTTCAGCGCCAACGGGCAGCCCGGGGCCGTGGCCTTGGCGGGTGGTGGAGGCGGCGGGGGCGCGGGGGGCACGCTGCACGTGCGCGTGATGGACTCGCTCGGCTGCACCGCGCTGGAGGCCGTGGGAGGCGCGGGCGGGGATGGTTCGAGTGCCCCTGGAGGCGGGGGGGGAGGCGGGCAGATGCTCCTCCAGGCCCCAGGGGGGCCGAGCGTGGACTGCGCCATCTCCGTGAATGCGGGGCTCGCGGGCACCACGGCCTCCGGCCCTCGCGGCGCCGAGCCCTCGGACGCCAGCGCGCCCGAGTTCGCCGGAAGGGTGACGTTGCTCGACTCGGTCTTCACGCCTCCGGGGGGGAGCGGCCCGAGTACGCCGGACCCCTCCGCGCCGCCCGAGCCCATCGAGCTCCTCGTGGGCTTCGGGTGCGCGGCCTCCTCGCCGGCGCCCGGTGCGGTGGGGTGGCTCCTGGTGGGGCTCGCGCTCGCCCTCGTGGGTCCGTTCTGGAGACGGGCGCGGCGGGGCCGCGCCACCGTGCGCGTTACGGATGTATCTCGGCGCCGGTAGTGGTCGCCCACACGCGCTCCCGCTCCTCGATGAAGGAGCCCGTCAGGGGTTGCTCCAGCTCGAGGAAGTCCTGGAAGCTCATCTCGAGGGCCTCCTCGTGCGAGCCGGCGCGGAAGAGCAACCGGTCGGCGTCGCGCAGGTTCTCGTCGCACACCACCTGCAGCTCATAGAGGCGGCCGAAGGGCGGCTCCGCGCCCGGTTCGCAGTTGGGGAAGAAGTCGACGAACTCGTTCTCGTCCGCCAGGTACACGTCCTCGGCGTCGAGAATCCTTGCCAGCTTGTCCAGGTCGATGAAGTCCGGCGCGCACAGCACGGCAATCCAATACTGGCCGTCCGCGTTGACGATGACCGATTTGGCCACCCGGTAGCCGGTGACGTGCAGTGACTGCGCCAGCTCCTGCGCGGTGATGGCGCGCCGGTGCGGGTAGCGCTTGTAGGGGATGTCCTTCTCTTCAAGGTACGAGGTGATGGAAGCGGGAATCATGACAGCCTTCTCCTCTCGAGCGGCTCAGGCGTAGACCTGCTCACTCTCGACCGCGGTCTCCAACCGGCGGTTGATCTGCTCGAGGCGCTGGTAGCGACCCTTGAGCATCTCGCGGTAGTTGCGGTTGTCGGTATGATCGATCTCATCGTGCAGCTCGCTGAGACCGGTATCCATGAGCTGCTTGAGCTCGCGGGCCTCCTCGGCTGTCAATTCCAGGAGCATGGATGATCTCCTCCTTTGAAGGGAACGGTAGGCACCGAGGGCGGCGGTGACCGGGGGCGGGTGAGGCGGCGCGGCCTGACGGGGTGAGGGGCGTCCATCCGGGCGAGGAGGGGCGGGGAATGGAGGAGTGGGCGCGAGGAAGCGGCGGCCCGGGGGGCGAGGGCCGGGCGGCCTGGGAGGGGGGGAGGGAGCATGAGCCAGGGGCCCTGGAGTCTACTTGCTCGGGCGCCCATGTTTCCCGGGAGAGGCCCGGGGGAACCGGGCGCTGGCAAGGGAGGACACCGATGGTCGGACGCGACGAGGTCCGAGAGGGCATGACGGTGCGCGACGCGGATGGGCGGAAGCTGGGGCACGTGGGAGCGGTGGGGGACACCCACTTCGAGATGGAGCCGCGACTGCTCTCACTGAAGGAGTACCTGGTGGAGTTCTCGGACGTGCGCTACGAGCACAAGGGCGAGCTGATCCTCGAGCGGAGCCCGCATCTGGTGCGGCTGGTGGATGACGATGGGGGGGCGTTGCCGCCGCGCGAGCACAGCGGTCTGGAGGCGGAGCCGGTGAACGAGGAAGAAGAGCTCCCCGCCGAGGGCCCATGAGCAGGCTCCCTCTCCCTCTGGGAGAGGGCTGGGGTGAGGGTGCCTGGCCCCGAGGATTCCTACCCGAGTCCCCGTGGGCCCACCAGGACACACCTGTCCGGAGATAGCCAATAACCCTCTGGAATCGCAGAGGAAGCGAGCCGGGGAATGTCAGACCTGGCGTGTAGACCCGTCCTTCTCGAACGCACTTCTGGGAAGGAACATGAACAGGGTTTCGAAGTCCTGCGCCTTGCTGGCGCTCATCACGCTTGTGTTCTCCTGCAGCTCGGCGCCGCCGGCTGAGGAGGGGATGGGGTTGCTATGGGAGGCGTCCGGGGAGGCGCGGCTGCTGACGGCGCGCAAGCAGGCGCCGCTGGTGGTGCTGGAGGACGGGCGTGTGCTGGCGGCGGGGGGGAAGGACGGGCCGCGGACGCTGCGGAGCAGCGAGGTGTACGAGCCGGAGGAGGGGGCGTGGAGGGCGACGGGGAGGCTGAACCAGGAGCGGAGGGAGCACGCGGCGGTGCGGCTGAAGGATGGGCGGGTGCTGGTGATGGGAGGAATGGGCGCGGGGACGAGCGGGGCGCTGACGAGCGCGGAGGTGTACGAGCCGGAGAAGGGGGAGTGGACGCGGGTGGAGGACATGCACGAGGCGCGCACGGAGCCTTCGGCGGTGGTGCTGGAGGATGGGCGGGTGTTGGTGGCGGGAGGCTTCGACGAGGAGCGCAACCCGGTGCTCTCGGCGGAGGTGTACGAGCCGGAGACGGGAGAGTGGACGCGCACGGGTGCCCCGGGGGCGGCGCGCGGCGGGGCGAGGGCGGGGGTGGTGCTGGAGGACGGGCGGGTGCTCTTCGTGAGCGGCCTGCAGGCGGAGGTGTACGAGCCGGAGACGGGAGAGTGGAGGAAGGCGGGGCCGGTGGGAGGGGCCGCGGGGACGCACCGGACGGGGCACTCGGTGACGAAGCTGGAGGACGGGCGGGTGCTGGTGGTGGGGGGGAGCACCTCGCGCGCGGCGGCGACGGCGGAGGTGTACGAGCCGGAGAAGGGGGAGTGGAGGCTGGTGGCGGCGCCGGGTGCGCCTCGGGAGGGGCACGGGGCGGTGGTGCTGGAGGACGGGCGGGTGCTGGTGGTGGGGGGCTACCACGCGTCGACGGGGGCGCTGGCCTCGGTGGAGCAGTACGACCCGGAGACGGACACGTGGAGCGCGGCGCCGGCGCTACGGGTGGCGAGGCGCGGGGCCGGGGTGGTGGTGCTGGAGGACGGCGAGGTGCTGGTGGTGGGGGGGGCGAACGACCTGGCGGGGACGCTGGGGACGAGCGAGCGGTACGCGCCGGTGCGGTGCGTGGCGAGGACGTGTGAGGGGCAGGGGGGGACGTGCGGCGCGGTGCCGGACGGCTGCGGCGGGACGCTGGAGTGCGGCCCGTGCGAGGTGGCGCAGGGCTGCGGCGCGGAGGGGTGTACGGTGGAGGCGGAGTACGACGAGGCGCTGCGGGCGCCGCGATGCGCGCGGGTGGCGCCGGCATGCAACTCGGGGCTGCTGCTGGTGGGACGGGGCGAGCTGGGCCCGGAGATGAACGCGCCCAACACCCTGTACGGCGCGTGCGCGGACGGGGCGGCGGGGCAGCGCGAGGAGGCCGAGGCGCTGGACGGGCTGCGGGTGTCCACGCTGGATGGGAGCCCGCTGGCGCCGGGGAAGGAGGTGCGGGTGGAGGCCTCGGTGTGGGCGTACGAGAACCCGGAGGAGAACCGGTTGGACCTGTACTACGCGGCGGACGCGCGCGAGCCGGCGTGGACGTACCTGACGACGCTGACGCCGGGGGCCTCGGGAGGGCAGGTGATGTCGGCCACGTATGAGTTGCCGGCGGGAGCGCTGCAGGCGGTACGCGGGGTGTTCCGCTACGCGGGCAGCGCCGAGCCCTGTCCCGGAGGCACCTTCGACGACGTGGACGACCTGGTCTTCCCCACGCAGTGAGGGGGGGGCCGGCGAAGAGGGGCCATGGGCGTCGCCATGGCCGGGCTTCAGACGTCGTGGTCGCAGACGAGGCACTTCGGCTTGTCGGCGCTCTTGCCCATTGCGATGACGGGCCCCTGCATGACGGGGAAGGGCGGCGTGTTCTTGTTGTTGTGGAGCATCAGGTCGAACGCGCGGGCGACGTTCTTTCCCTCGAACTTCACGTCGAAGGAGTAGTTGACGAACTCGGCCTTGCCCTTGGTCTTGCCGGAGGCGACGCCGCCACCGGCCGTGCCCGCCTCGTCCCCCGTGCTGGTGCTGAAGTTGGAGTCCTTCACGCACACGGGATTGCCCTTGACGGAGACCTTCTTGGTACCCTTCGCCGTGTCCGCCGAGCGGGCGATGTTGGGGTACGGGATGGGGATGGGACCGGCTGGGCTGGGTGTCTTGCACACGTCCGGGAAGGCCACCGTGGTGCCGCTGCTGTCCTTCGTCACCACGGACATCTTGTTGACGCCGACATGGACCGCCATGGTTCCTCCTTATCGGGTTCCCCCCCCCGTCGCATGAGTCTACCCCAGCGTCAGAGTGTTCGCCGTGCCCTTTTCGCTCCTTGTCTCCAGAGTCGGAAGAGCGCCATACCCGGGATATCGAGGATGGACTTCCATCGCCAGCTCCATGGGTGACACCCGCGAGGGGGTCTCACCGGAGCGGGACTTCGTCGTGCGTGGGGAGTGTCCAGCGCGAATCCAAGACGCGTCTTCGAGGGGCTGATGAAATAGTTCCCGCGGAGGACAGGTGGGCGGAGGGCGTGATAGCGAACGGCTCGTGAGCCAACGCTTCGACCAACTCGGGCTGTCCCCCATCACCCTCGAGGCCCTGCGCCGGGCACGCTTCGAGTCCCCCACCCCCATCCAGGCCCGGGCCATTCCCGTGGCCCTCTCCGGCAAGGATGTCATCGGCTGTGCCGCCACGGGCACGGGGAAGACGGCCGCCTACGTGTTGCCCCTCGTGGAGCGCTTCCGCGGCCAGAAGGGGACGCGGGCGCTGGTGCTCGGCCCCACGCGCGAGCTGGTGCTGCAGATTTCCGAGGTGGTGCGCTCCTTCGCCGAGCCTCATGGCCTGCACCACGCGGTCGTCATCGGCGGCGAGGACATGGCCGCGCAGGTGGCGGCGCTGCGCTCCCAGCCCACCTTCGTGCTGGCCACTCCGGGCCGGCTGGTGGACCTCATCGCCTCGCGCGCCGTGTCCCTCTCTCGGATTGGAACACTGGTGCTCGACGAGGCGGACCGGATGCTGGACATGGGCTTCCGCCCCCAGCTCGAGCGCATCTTCCAGGCGCTCCCCCGTCAGCGGCAGACGCTCCTCTTCTCGGCCACCCTGGGGCCGGACGTCACGGCCTTCGCCCGCGGCTCGCTCCGGCGGCCGGTGAAGGTGGAGGTGACGCCCAGTGGCACCCCGGCCGCGCGGGCCCGGCAACTCCTCTACCTCGTCAAACCCGAGGAGAAGCAGGCCCTGCTCCTCACCCTGCTCTCCCGGGACGAGGAGAGCGCCCTCGTCTTCGCCCGCTCGAAGGAGCGCGCGGACAAGGTGCTCAGGGCCCTGCTGCGCGAGGGGTTCCAGGCGACGGTGCTCCATGCGGACCGGACCCAGGAGCAGCGTCGCCAGGCGCTGG
>QKJM01001032.1 GCA_003249315.1 Archangium sp. | reverse complement strand
GAATCGAGCCGGAGATGCTCACGCGCATCTTCCAGTATGGGTTCACCACCCGCGAAGAAGGGCACGGCTTCGGCTTGCACTCCAGCGCCCTGGCGGCGCAGGAGCTGGGTGGCACGCTGGAGGCCCGCAGCGACGGGCGGGGCCGCGGGGCCACCTTCACGCTGTCGCTGCCAGGCCACTAGGCCTGGGTTCACGGCTCCAGGGGAGCGCCCAGCGGGGTCTCCCTACTCGATGGTGAGGTTCACCGTGCCGCCCACCGAGCGGGCCAGGGTGAGCCAGAGGGAATCACCGGCATCATCCACCGAGGCGAAGTACTCCATGTTCGGCCTCAGCTCCACCCCGTCGAGCAGGACGCGGGTGGGGGGCACGGTGGCGGTGTAGCCACGGAGGACGAACACGGGCGAGTCCACCTCTCGGGGGCCGGTGGTGAAGGTGAGCTGCGCCCGGTTGCCGGACGCCTGCACCTCCCAGGTGGCGTAGATGGGGTTGTAGCCGGTGGGCTGGTAGGTGATGGCGTCGGGACGACCCACGCCCGCGGGCCCCTGGGTGAGGACCTGGCCCACGCTGGCCGTCAGTTGCACGTCCTGGAAGGCCTCCACCTGCTCCACCTGGGAGAGCACCGAGCGCTCGCTGTGGCGGCCGAGCACGATGAAGACCGAATAGCTCTGATAGGGATAGCCATTGAGCTGCCGGTCTTCCCCATAGGCATTGTACGTCACGTTGCCCACCGCGCCGTAGTTGGTGCCCCACGCGAGTCGGTGCGAGCGCGTGGTGTAGGGCAGCTCGTATTGGTTGAGCTGGTACGTCCAGTTCCAGTCCGCGGGCATGGGGCCGTTGTTCGAGCGCTGGCCCCACTGCGAGTAGAACCAGCCCTGGCCGGCATCGTGCTGCTGCCAGGTCTGCGTCTGCACCGAGCCCATCTCCGCGTCGGGGTTGCTCGTCCAGGTGAGCACGAAGGGGACGAGGTTGGGCACGCTGTAGTCCCATCCGCTGCTCGTGGTGAGGGGCGTGCTGAGTGATTCGAAGCGATAGCGGTCTCCCCACATCACCCCGGAGATCTCGGCATTGGCGTTGCCGTCGAAGAGCAGGTCACCGTAGGGGGCGCGGGAGTCCGCCGTGAGCTCGTCGGGGAGGAGCTTGGAGGTGTCGAAGGTGATGGCCCACAAGGGGTGGTCCTTGCCGGTGACGAAGAGCCAGTGGACGGTGGCGTCCACCAGCTTGCCGCCCAGGTTCAGGGTCCACCGGTACTCGTGGATGGCGTGGTGCCGCCCGGCGAGCGTGGTGCGGAAGGTGCCCGCGACCTCCTTGGAGCTGTTCGAGGTGGCTCCGTAGTGGTTGATGATGAAGCCGAAACCCGGGTGGCGCTCCAGGCTTCCATCACAGGTGCGGGTGCTCCCGTCGACCTCGTAGGTGTAGCGGCGCAGGTAGCCGCCGAACTGGCCCGAGGGGTCCTTCACGTCGTTGCGGACCATGTAGACCGAGCGTGGGCGGCAGTCGCCGTCCCTCCATGCGTACCGGGTGGAGAGGTAGCCATCCTGCTCCACGTCGCGCTCCACGACCAGGGAGGGACACCCACCGGTGCTCTCGACCAGGCGGCTCGAGGCCTCGCGGCCCGGGGGGTCCTGCTTCGCGTCCGCGGGCTTCTTGCAGGCCCCCAGCAGGCATGCGGCGAGCATCACGGCCGACCGTGCATGCATGACTCCAGCTCCTCGGGTTCTCATCGAGCTCACTGCGTGACTCTCATCTCGGTGAAGGAAGGGAAGGAACGGCATGGGGTCTCAGCGTCGGGAGGCGCGCCGCCGCGTGCGCGAGGCGAGCGCGAGGAGGAGCAGCGCGAGCGAGGAGGTGACCTCGCCGGTGCCGGTGCAGCCGCAGCCGCCGGGAGCTACGGAGGTGGAGGCGCTCACGGTGATGGAGAAGAGGAGTTCGCTCTCGCCGCCATCGTCATCCGCCACCAGGGCGCGCACCATGAAGTCGCCCTGGGTGCCGCTCGGGGGCGTCCAGGAATAGAGGCCTTGCCGGGTGAGGGTGCCGGGGCCCTGGACCAGCGTCCAGGTGAGGGGATCCTCCTCGCCCGCCACGTCCGTGGCCCGCAGGGGGATGCGGACCTCCTGGCTCGCCACGATGGACAGCGCGGACCGTGGCTCTGGCAGGGGCGGCAGGTTGGAGATCTGCACCGGACGAGACTCCCGCGAGGAGGCGCCCGCATCGTCCCGCACCGTCACCGTGACGGTATAGGTGCCATCGTCGGCGTAGGTATGCGTCACCTGGGCCCCCTCGACGAGAGCGCTGCCGTCGCCGAAGTCCCAGGAGAAGGAGAGGGTGTCGGCGGTGCCCGAGTCGGAGGCGGAGGCCTGGAAGGTGAGGGGCTTGGCCTCCTCTCCGGTGGCGGGCAGCGCGAGCGGCACCAGGGTGGGGGTGGCGTTGAGCACCTGGACGAGGAGGGTGGCCTGTCCGCTATCGAGGCCATCGGACACCGTCAGGACGACGTCGTGAGCGCCTTCGTTGACATAGGTGTGTGAGGGGTTGGGCTCCTCGGAGGTGGTGCCGTCGCCGAAGTCCCAGGAGAAGGAGAGGGTGTCGCCGCCCGGATCCACCGCGCTGGAGGTGAAGAGGATGGCCTCCCCCTCCAGGGGCTTGAGGGTGGAGGCGAAGGCACTCACCTGGGGGGCATCGTTGTGTACGTGGAGGAGGACGGTGGCCGGCGTGGAGGTGGACTGCCCATCGGAGGAGGTGAAGGAGAAGGAGACGGCGCCCTGGAAGTTGGGGGGCGGGGTGTACTCCATCTCGGGAGGTGTGCCGGAGAGGGTGCCCGTGGAGGGCTGGGATTGGAGGAGATAGGTGAGTGCATCCCCATCCGCGTCCGTGGCCACCAGGGTGATGGAGGTGGGTTGCTGGCCGATGGAGAGCGTCTGGGCGAGGGCCACGGGCACGTCGTTCACCGAGGCCACCGAGAGGGACACCGTCACGGGGGTGGAGGTGTCCTGGCCGTCCGTTACGGAGAAGGTGAAGCTGTCGGTGCCGTGGAAGTCAGCGGCGGGCTGGTAGGACACCTGGGGCGGCGTGCCTTCGAGGCTGCCATTCGCGGGGGCCTGCACGATGGTGAACGTGAGGCTGTCGCCGTCCGTGTCCGTACCGGAGAGGGTGAGGGCTACTGCGGTGTCCTCGTTCGTGCTGGCGCTCTGGGCGAGGGCCACCGGGACGTCGTTGACGGACCGCACCGTGAGGCTGACGGTGGCCAGGTTGGAGGCTGCGCCCGAGGGGTCCGTCACCTGGAAGGAGAAGCTGTCGAGGCCGTGGAAGTCGGCCGCGGGTTGGTAGGTGAGGTCGGGCGGCGTGCCGAGGAGGCTGCCGTGAGCGGGCGGTTGCACCACGGCGTAGGTGAGGGCGTCACCGTCCACATCCGTGCCGGAGAGGGTGAGGGCCACCGCGGTGTCCTCGTCCGTGGAGGCGCTTTGAGAGACAGCTACCGGGGCGTCATTGGCGGGCTGCACCGTGATGTCGACGGTGGCCACCTCCGAGTAGGCCTGGCCGTCATGGGTTCGGAAGGTGAAGCTGTCGGAGCCGAGGTAGTCCGGGGAGGGCAGGTAGGTGAGGTTGGGCGGCGTGCCGCTGAGGCTTCCATGCGCGGGCTGCTGCACCACGCTGTACGTGAGGCTGTCGCCGTCCACGTCCGAGCCGGAGAGGGTGAAGGAGACCGCGGTGTCCTCGTCCGTGCTGGCGCTCCGCGAGTCGGCGACTGGCGCGTCATTGATGGGGCGTACGGTGAGGTTGACGGTGGCCAGGTTGGAGGTGACGCCCGAGGAGTCCGCCACCTGGAAGGAGATGCTGTCGGTGCCGTGGTAGTCGGGAGCGGGCTGGTAGGAGAGGTTGGGCGCGGTGCCGGTGAGGATGCCGTGCGCGGGCGGTTGCACCACGGTGTACGTGAGGTTGTCACCGTCCACGTCGGTCCCCACGAGAATGAGAGACAGCGCGGTGTCCTCGTCCGTGCTGGCATTCTGCGAGCTGGCCACCGGGGCGTCGTTGAGGGGCAGCACGGTGAGGCTGACGGCGGCCAGGTTGGAAGTGCTCCCCGAGGAGTCCGCCACCTGGAAGGAGAAGCTGTCAGTGCCGTGGTAGTCGGGAGCGGGCTGGTAGGAGAGGTTGGGCGCGGTGCCGGTGAGGATGCCGTGCGCGGGCGGCTGCGCCACGGTGTAGGTGAGGGCGTCGCCGTCCGCGTCAGTCCCCACGAGAGTGAGAGACAGCGCGGTGTCCTCGTTCGTGCTGGCGCTCTGCGCGCTGGCCACCGGGGCATCGTTGACGGAGCGCACGGTGAGGCTGACGGTAGCCAGGTTGGAAGTGGCGCCAGAGGTGTCCTTCACCTGGAAGGAGAAGCTGTCCGGGCCGTGGTAGTCGGGGGCGGGTTGGTAGGAGAGGTTTGGGAAGGTGCCGCCGAGGCTACCGTGCGCGGGCAGCTGCACCACGCTGTAGGTGAGGGTATCTCCGTCCACGTCCGTGCCGGAGAGGGTGAGCGTCACCGCGGTGTCCTCGTCCGTGCTGGCGCTCTGTGAGCTGGCCACCGGGGCATCGTTGACGGGCCACACCGTGAGGCTGACGGTGGCCGGCGCGGAGGTGCTGCCCGCGGAGTCCGTCACCCGGAAGGTGAAGCTGTCCGAGCCCTGGTAGTCGGGAGCAGGCTGGTAGGTGAGCGAGGGCGGCGTGCCGAGGATGCTGCCGTGCGCGGGGGGCTGCACCAGGGCGTAGGTGAGGGCATCGCCGTCCACATCCGTGCCGGAGAGGGTGAGGGACACCGCGGTGTCCTCGTTCGTGCTGGCGCTCCGCGGGCTGGCCACCGGGGCATCGTTGACGGGCCACACCGTGAGGTTGACGGTGGCCAGGTTGGAGGAGACACCCGCGGAGTCCGTCACCCGGAAGGTGAAGCTGTCCGGCCCATGGTAGTCGGGGGCGGGTTGGTAGGAGAGGTTGGGGAACGTGCCGGTGAGGCTGCCGTGCGCGGGCATCTGCAAGACGCTGTACGTGAGGCTGTCGCCGTCCACGTCCGTGCCGGAGAGGGTGAGGGACACCGCGGTGTCCTCATTCGTGGAGACGTTCTGCGAGTCAGCCACCGGAGCATCATTGATGGGTCGCACCGTGAGGCTGACGGTGCCCTCCGCCGAGTCCGCCATTCCATCGTTGACGCGGAAGGTGAAGCTGTCGGGGCCGGAGTAGTTGGCGTCGGGCTGATAGTCGAGGTTGGGGGGCGTGCCGCTGAGGGTGCCGTGCGCGGGGGCCTGTACCACGCTGTACGTGAGGGGATCCCCGTCCGAGTCCGTGCCCGTCAGGGTGAGGGTCACCGAGGTGTCCTCGTCCACCGAGAGGCTCCCCGCGTCGGCCACCGGAATCCCATTGGAGACGAAGCGGGCCAGCACCCGCTCACTCTGGGTGTTCACCGAGGAATGGAAGCGCCGATACACCACGAGCGACTTCTTGCCTCCCATGGAGGCGAGCGTGGGCTGCCACTCATCCACCGGCTCGCTGGAGAGGGCGAAGCCGTCGGTGTCCAGCACCACGCCCGCTCCGCTCACCCGTGCTCCGTAGAGGTCCTGGCCGCCACCCCCTCGCTGGTCCTGCCACACCACCAGGAAGTTCGTCCCATCGTGGGCCACCGCGGGCGCGGACTGGTGGTGGGCCGCCGTGGAGACGGCGAGGCCACCCGCATCCAGCACCGTCCCAGCACCGCTCACCCGCGTCCCGTAGATGTCGGCGTTGCCGCCGCGCCCGT
>QKJM01000700.1 GCA_003249315.1 Archangium sp. | reverse complement strand
GTGCTCGCACGGGTGGGGGGTAGTCCTCCGAGTGGACGCGTCAGGAGATGGGGTGGACGCGTCAAGGGGTGGCGCGGACGCGTCAAGTGGTGGAGTGGACGCTTCCGCCGATCGCGTGTACGTGTCGCGCGGGCTGGATCCCGAACCCTCTTCCACTAGGAGACGAATCGATGATGTCCAAGAGCAAGAACCGGATGATGTGGTTGCCCGTGACGGCGGGCCTGATGTCGCTGCTCGGCTGTGGTGGTCCCGAGACGGAGCAGCAGGACACTCCTCGCGTCTGTACCCAGGCGGACTACGATGCCTCCGTCATCGACGCCAGCGAGGCCCTCACGGACGAGGTCTCCAACTCGCTCTGGGCCATCACTCCCACCAACACGCGCCTGACGTGGAACGATGACAAGTCGGCGGTGCGGATGGTCGCCTGGACCACCTACACGGGCTACACGCAGGGCGACAACCTGCTGTCCCGTGAAATCTGGGTCACCGCCGTGCCGCAGCTCCAGGAGCTGTGCAAGACGCTTCCCGACGACACCGCCCGCATCGCCCGCATCAACCAGTTCCTCGGCCTGCCCCCGGCTTCCGACTGGGACAACGGGCGGCAGTTCGTGGAGATGTGGGTGAAGCCCGAGGACATGTTCCGTCCCTGCATGGATCCGGAGATCGACGACACCACCTGCGGCATGGCTTTCCCGGAAGGGGTGAGCGCCGAGCACGAGGATTGGTTCATGAACAACTACGCGTCGAGCTTCGGCTTCTGGCAGAAGACGCGCTACCCGTGGACGGGGCTGGGCTACACGTATGACTGGTGCGGCGCCGACACGGTGGTGGGCGCCAGCGAGTTCGTCGTCCGCTCCGGGTCGACCGTCAGCGTGACGGGCATCATCGACCGGAACACCTACTGCGCGCAGTAGCCCTCAGGGCAGGGGCGCGCGCGGCAGTCGGCTCATGCGCCGGGCGATATGGAAGCTCATCTCCAGCGCCTGGCGGTAGTTGAGCCGTGGATCACACAGGGTGGCGTAGTTACGAGTCAGATCCTCCTCGGTGATGCCGACCGCGCCGCCCACGCACTCGGTGACGTCCTCGCCGGTGAGCTCGAAGTGGACCCCGCCGAGGTAGGAGCCGAGCTGCTCATGCACGTCGAAGCTCAGCTCCACCTCGCGCAGGATGTCATCGAAGCTGCGCGTCTTGATACCGGAGGAGGTGGTCGTGGTGTTGCCGTGCATCGGGTCGCACACCCACAGGACGATCCGGCCGGCCCGGCGCATGGCCTCCACCACCGAGGGGAGCACGTCCGTCACCCGCTGGGCGCCCATGCGGGTGATGAGGACGATCTTCCCCGGCTCGTTGTCCGGGTTGAGCTGCTCGGTCAGTCGCACCGCGTCCTCGGGGGACACGCTGGGGCCCAGCTTCACCCCCACGGGGTTGCGGATGCCGCGGAAGAACTCGATGTGCGCCCCGTCCAGGGCCCGGGTGCGCTCGCCAATCCATGGCAGGTGCGTCGTCAGATCATACCAGCCCTTGCGCCACGGGACCTGGCGCGTCTGGGCGGACTCGTAGTGGAGGTTGAGGCCCTCGTGGCTGGTGTAGAAGTCCACGCGGGTGAGGTCCTCCACGGTGCGCTCGCCCAGGGCCTCCATGAAGCGAAGGGCCTCGGTGAGCTTGTGGGTGGTCTGCTCGTACTCGTCGCGCAGCTCCTTCGGCACGGCCGCCTGCCGGAAGAAGCGCAGATCCCAATACTCGGGGTGGTGGACGTCCGCGAAGCCGCCGTCGCTCAGTGAGCGCACGAAGTTGAGCGTCATCGCCGCGTGGTGGTAGCAGGACAACATCAACTGAGGATCCGCCCGTCGCGCCTCGGGGGTGAACTCCGGCCGGTTGATCAGATCCCCGAAATAGCTGGGCAGCTCCACGCCATTTCGCGTCTCGGTGGGCTTGGAGCGCGGCTTGGCGTACTGGCCACCGATGCGACCCACCCGGATGACGGGCCGGTGCCCCCCGTGGATGAGCACCAGCGACATCTGCAGGGAGATCTTCTGCCGGTTGGTGATGATGTCCGAGCGGCAGTCGGAGAGCGACTCGGCGCAGTCCCCACCCTGGAGGAGGAAGCGGCGTCCCTCCTGGGCCTCCGTTAGCAGCTCTCGCAGCCGCTCTACCTCCCACGAGGTGACCAGCGGGGGAAGCTGGCCGAGCGCCGCGACGACGTCCTCCACCTCCTTGGGATTCTCGTAGCGGACGGCTTGAGAGATGGGCTTCGTCTTCCAGGAGGTGGGGGACCAGGCGCTCATTATAACACCCAGGGTATCACACCCGGCGCGTCGTGGGACGTGCCCAGGTGTCTGTCTGGGGAGGGAGCGCCCACATTCCCCTCCATCTTTCACAAGGGGAGTGGCCGAGAATGCGCTTTGGCGCAGACCTGTTAGCCTGTGGGGTATTTCCTGCGTTCGAGGTCCACCCTCCGATGAACGTATCCGTCGAGCCCCTGCTCGCGTTGCCGCCCGCGGTCGACCTCTCCTCGGGAGGTGAGACGTGTCGGGTTCGGCGTCTGGGTTCCGGCCCCCGGCTGCTGCTCCTTCACGGAGGCCCGGGGTTGGATCACCACGTGATGTTGCCGCTGGCGCTCCCGCTGTCGCGGCACTTCGAGGTGTGGTTGCCGGACCTGCCGGGCCATGGGGCCTCGGTGGGCGGGGATGCGCCGCTGCCGGGGCTGAGGGAGACCTATGAGCGCATGGCCCGCTGGGTGCGGCACCTGGAGGGGGGAGTGGAGTTCCTTGGCGGACACTCGCTGGGTGCCTGGGTGGTGAGGGAGCTGTTGCGGCGCGGAGGGGTGAGGGCTCGCGCGGCGGTGCTGCTCTCCCCGCCCGCGGGGACGGGGGGAGGGCAGGGCTACCTTCCCCTGCCCACGGGCCCCGGCGAGCCCTCCGAGGCCCGGCGGGACTTCCTCGAGCAATTGCGGCAGGAGACGGGCGACTCTCTGTCGGACGAGTTCCTCGAGGCGGTGGAGCTGGCGCACCTCCGGCGTCCGACGGCCTACGGCGCGCTGCTGGAGGAGCTCTTCAAGCAGCTCCGCAAGCCTCCGCCGCACTGCCGGCCGGGGGGGCCGGTGCTGGTGCTGGGTGGCACGCTGGACGCCATCACCCCTCCGGCGGGGCTGGCCGCGGTGGCCTCCGCGACCGATGGCGCGCGACTGCGCCTGCTGCGCGACTGCGGCCACCTGCCCTGGGCGCAGGGGGACACCGAGGTGGCCCGGGAGATCCGTCGCTTCCTCGACGAGGTCAGTCGCGGCGACGAAGGGTGAAGTAGCTCCACACCACCTTCACGCGCTCCTCGGACTCGGTGGCCGCGCGGGCCTGCTCCAGCACCTGCTGTGTCTCCTCCTCGTTCAGGTCGGCGGTGAGGGGGTGGATCATCGCGGGGATGGACATCAGGTCCATGAACTCGCCCTGGAAGCCCTCATAGGTGAGTCGCTCCATCCGCTCGATGAGGAAGCCCTGGGATTCGATCCGCTCGCGCAGCAGCTCCAGATCGATGAGGGTGGAGGTGCGGGCGAAGGGCTCGCCGGACAGGGCCTCGATGGCGCGGGCGAGGGCGAGCTGGAAGGGGTGGAAGTGAGGGGGGCGTCCCTCGAGGCGCTCGGCGGGGACGTTGAAGACGAAGAGGGCGCCGGGCTCGAGCAGTCGGGCGAGCGAGGCCAGCACCTGGTCCATCCGGGGGAACTGCCAGAAGGCGGCGTTGGAGACGGCGCGGTCGAAGGTGCCGTCCACCGCCTCGCTCACGGAGGAGGCGTCGGTGACGACGAAGCGCGCTCGGGGATCCAACGTATGGGCCCGGGCCACCTCGATCATCTCCTCGGAGGCGTCGATCCCCACCACCTCGGCCTGGGGGCCGAGCCGCTGCAGGCACGCCTGGGTGGTGGCGCCTGTGCCGCAGCCCAGATCCAACACCCGGTGTGCCCCTTCCAACTTCGCGCGCTCCACCAGCCGCTCGTTGAGCCAGCCGTAGATGCGGTGCTCGTGGACGAAGCGATTGTAGATTTCGGCGTTTTCCCAGCCCCTCCACCGCTCGCTCATATCTCCTTCCATGCCACGGAGAGGCGCGAAGTGGTAGGGGGAGCATGGGGCCAGCTTCTCGGAGGCTCGAGGCTCGGGCCTGCGTCCGTCCGGTGGATGGCACCCCCGAGGGCTCCTTCGTGGCCGGAAGGACGGAAGCGGGGTCCTTCCTTGCTACGGGTCTTGTCCCTCCATCCGGGGTGCTCCACTCCATCCGTGCAGGTGCGTGAACAAGGAGATTCCGCATGGCACGGTTGCTCCCGGCCCTCCTCGTCCTCGTCGCTGGGCTCGTCCGCGCGGACGAGGGGATGTGGACCCTCAACGACTTTCCCTCCGAGTTGGTGGAGGCGAGATACGGCTTCCGGCCTGGCAACGAGTGGCTGGACAAGGTGCGACTGGCCTCTGCCCGGCTCGCCTTCGGCTGCTCGGGCAGCTTCGTGTCCCCTCACGGGCTGGTGATGACCAACCACCACTGCGCTCGCGAGTGCATCGAGCAGCTCTCTACTCCGAAGAACGATCTCCTCCGGAAGGGCTTCGTCGCGGCCTCGCTGAAGCAGGAACGCCAGTGTCCGGCGATGGAGGTGAACAAGCTGCTGGAGATTTCGGAGGTGACCGAGCAGGTGAAGAAGGCGACGCAGGGGCTGGAGGGCGAGGCCTTTCACGAGGCGAGGCGGGCGGAGGTGGCCCGGCTGGAGTCGGCGTGCGCCACGGAGCCGGACACTCGCTGCAACGTGGTGACGCTGTACCAGGGGGGCCTCTACAACCTCTACAAGTACCGGCGCTTCCAGGACGTGCGGCTGGTGTTCGCCCCCGAGAATGAGATCGCCTTCTTCGGGGGGGACCCGGACAACTTCGAGTTTCCCCGCTACGACTATGACGTGGCCTTCCTGCGCGTGTACCAGGAGGGAAGGCCGGTGGAGTTGGAGCAGTGGTTCCGCTGGTCGGAGAGCGGGGCGAAGCCGGGGGAGTTGACCTTCGTGTCCGGGAACCCGGGCCGTACCTCGCGCCTGGAGACGGTGGCCCAGCTCGCCTACCAGCGGGACTACGCCCTGCCCGAGCGCCTCTTCTACCTGGCCGAGCTGCGGGGGATGCTCAACGAGTTCCAGAAGCGCGGCCCCGAGTTCACCCGCATCTCCAACAACCTGAAGTTCAGCGTGGAGAACGCCTACAAGGCGCTGAGGGGCCGGCGCGAGGCGCTGGTGGACGAGGCCTTCTTCGCCCGCAAGGTCGCCGAGGAGCGGAAGCTGCGCGATTGGGTGATGGCCGCGCCGGAGCGGCGAGAGCTCTACGCCCGGGCCTGGAAGAACATCGAGCAGGCCACGGACAGGCTGCGCGAGATGCGCACCCGGGTGCGGCTGCTGGAGCAGAATGCCGGGGCGGGCTCGGACCTGTTTCGTTATGCGCGGATGCTGGTGCGTGCCGCCGAGGAGCTGCCCAGGCCCAACGAGGAACGGCTGGAGGAGTACACCGAGGCACGCCTGCCGGAGCTGAAGCAGCAGCTCTTCAGCACCGCCCCCATCTACCCGCGGCTCGAGGAGGAGCTGCTCGGCTTCTACCTGACGAAGCTGCGTGAGGAGCTGGGGCCGGATGCGCTGGTGGTCAAGGAGGTGCTGGGCAGGCAGTCCCCGGAGAAGCTCGCGCGCCAACTGGTGCGCGACACCCGCCTGGATGAGCCGGCGTATCGCCGCAAGCTGTTCCAGGCTGGCCCGGAGGCCATCCACGA
>QKJM01000259.1 GCA_003249315.1 Archangium sp. | reverse complement strand
GGGGTGCTCACCTCCGTGAGCCAGGTGGGCTTCTTCGAAGTCATCTCCGCTCTCGTCCAAGAGGGGCGCCCAGCCTTCGAGGCTGGGAGACCACACCTGCTCCCCTGGGCCGAGCCCGTCGTTCCTGCCCTGTTCGAGCGCCGGCAACTCGGCACACTTCTTCGACAACACGCGCGGCTCCCACCCGGGAGCCTGGGGCTGCACGCCACGGAGCAAGGCGCGGCGGCCTTCGGACCCGAGCGCTTCGACCACATCCTCCACAATGACGGCTCTCTGGAGGAGTTCCGGCATCGCCTCCACCTGGCGCTGAGCCCTCCGTAGCTGGCGGCACGTCCGAGCCCAACTGGTCTGGCTGTCTGGCAGGTTGGGCTCGGACGCGTCAACGGACGTGTCCATTGACGCATCAACCCCTCTCCTGTCGGCGCCCCGGAACGCCTTCCGCCCGTGGCCCCGAGTGAAGCACCTCCTGGCGCGCGGCATGCACACGGCGCCCGCGAACAATCCGACAGGAGCACCCATGAAGCACATACTCGCGCAACGTTATATCACCTCTCGAGGCTCGAGAGGAATAGCGTTCCGCCCATTCTTCCTCGCGCTCGCCCTGCCGCTGGCCTTGAGCACGGGCTGCACCCCGGCCGACACCGCCGGGGAGTCCGCCAGGCCCGCCCAGGTGAGCGCCCAGCCCCTCTTCACCAATGGTGACTTCGAGGAAGGCTCGCTCAACGGCTGGAGCGTCACCACCCACATCAACAACGGCATCACCGTCCCGCCCGGCAGCGTCGCGGACCTCAAGCTGGCCACTGGCGGCTCGGCGCGCACCTACGCCCGGGAGTCGGCGGGCGGCCCCGAGAGCAGCATTCCCGCCGGACTGACGGCCGCCGAGTCCCTGCGCTGGCCCCGGTACGGCAACTGGGCCGCGGTGGTGAACGAGCTGGGCACGAGCCGGAACGTCAACAGCCTGGTGCAGTCGGCCACGCTCACCCCCGCCGACGTGGACCCGGCCGACAACAAGGTCCACGTCCGCTTCGCGCTCGCCCCGGTGTTCCAGAACCCGGGACACAGCGCCAGCCAGCAACCCTACATCTACGTCACCCTGCGCAACGTGACGCGAGACATCGTCCTCTGGAGCACGTTCAACTTCGCCGACCAGCCCGGCGTCCCGTGGAAGACCGCCAGCAACGGCATCCAGTACACCGACTGGCAGGCCATCGACGTCGCCCCCGGTGACGCGGCGCTCGCCACCGGCGACACCGTGGAGCTCCAGGTCATCGCCGCGGGCTGCTCGCAAGGCGGCCACTGGGGCCACGTGTACGTGGACGGCTTCGGCGCCTTCCTCCCCGGCCTCTCCATCGCCGCCAGCGCTCCCCAGTCGGCCAACACCGACTCGGACCTGACGTACACCTACCTCGTGAAGAACTCGGGTGGGAGCACGGTGGAGGACACCACCGTCACCATCGTCCTCCCGGACCAGACGACCTTCTCCGACCTCGACACGCCGCCCGGCGTCACCTGCGTCCACGAGAGCGCCACCCGCACGGTGACGTGCGACCTGGGCTCGATGAACCCCACCGCCAGCACGAGCTTCGGTGTGAAGGTACACATCGCTCCCACGGCCACCAACAAGGTGTCCCACGGCAACTACACCGTCAGCGGCAAGGGCGTGTCCCCGCTCATCGGGCCCCTCGTGGAGACGAACCTCACCACGGGCGTCACCTACGCCGACCTCTCCGCCTCCCTCACCGACGGCATCGTGGCCGTGGGCTGGGGCCAGCCCGTCCGCTACACCCTCGTCGTCACCAACCACGGGCCTGGCGACGTCTCCGGCGCCTCCATCGATGACACCTTCCCGGCCGAGCTCACCAACGTCTCCTGGACGTGCGTGGGCTCGGGAGGCGCCACCTGCGAGGCCACCTCGGGCACTGGCGACATCCACACCACTGCGGACCTCCCCGCGGGCAGCCAGGTGACCTTCATCGTGGACGCGACGGTCATCGCCGGCTCCGGCACGGGCACGCTCCGCAACAGCGCCTCTGTCTCCGCCCCCGCGGGCCTCCAGGACCCCGATGACACCAACGACGTGGCCGTCGACGTCGACGGCATCGGCACCCTGCACGTGCTGACGGTGGAGAAGGACCCCGCGAACACCGGCAATGGCACGGTCGTCACCAGCCCCGCCGCCATCAACTGTGGCCCGGACTGCACCTCGGAGAACGCCGAGTTCCTCGAGGGCTCCCAGGTGAGCCTCACCGCCACGGCGACCCCCGGCAGCACCTTCATCGGCTGGAGCGGCGGCTGCACGGATGCCACCAACCCCTGCACCCTCACCATGAGCGCGGCGTCGACGGTCACCGCCCTCTTCCAGGTCAGCACCTACGCCCTCACCACCCTCACCACCAACGAGGGAGGTACCCTCACCTGCCCCTCGCCCATCACTCACGGCCAGCCCGCCACCTGCACCGTCACCCTCACGCCGGGCTACGAGCTCGCCTCGCTGACGGACAACGGGGTGGACAGCACCGCCTCCGTCGCCGGTGACGGCAGCTACGTCCTGACGAACGTCACCGGGAACCACGAGCTGGTCGCCACCTTCACGAAGCGTCCGGGCAAGGACTGGGGCACCGAGTGCTCCACCGACAGCGAGTGCTCCACCGGCTTCTGCGCGGACGGCGTGTGCTGCGCCAGCGCCTGTGATGGCCAGTGCGAGGCCTGTGACATCGCCGGCAGCGTCGGCACCTGCGTCGCGGTGACGGGAACGCCCCGTGGCGACCGTCCGGCCTGCGCCTCCGATGGCTCCGAGTGCGGCGGCGTCTGTGATGGCACGAACCGCGCCACCTGCTCCTACCCCGGCGACTCCGTGCAGTGCGGCACGCAGAGCTGCTCCGAGGGTGTCGCCATCACCGGAGGAACCTGCAGTGGCGCCGGCTCCTGCACCCAGCAGACGCAGAGCTGTGGGGACTACATCTGCGGCGAGCTGGCCTGCTTCGACTCCTGCACCTCGGACGACCAGTGCGCGGAGGATGCCTTCTGCCTGTCCGGCAAGTGCAGCCCGAAGGGAGACCACTCGAAGTGGCTCGCGCAGGGCAGCGGCTGCTCCAGCACGGGTGGCACCGGCGTCTGGTGGCCGCTGCTGCTGGGCTCGCTCGCGGTGTTCCTCCGGCGCCGCCGGGGGACGGGCGCGGTGCTCGCCACCACGGCGGTGCTCTCCGTGCCCATGGCCGCCCAGGCCCAGGAGGACCTGAGCCGCTCCTTCCAGGTGCAGCGCTTCCAGGCTCAGCCGGGCCGGGACGATGTGCTCGGCGTCCAGTCCGCGCACATCCCCAAGCACCTCTCCTTCAACCTCCACCTCGTCGCCGACTATGCCCACCAGCCGCTGCGGCTCGTCTCCACCGACGAGCCGAGCTTCCAGCGCATGCTGGTGGGTGCGCAGTCGTTCGCCACGCTGGCCGGCTCGGTGGCGCTGTTCGACCGGTTCGAGGTCGGCGCCGCCCTCCCGGTGATGCTCTACCAGAGCACGAGCTCCGCCGGGATGGTGGACCCCCGGCTGCTGGCGGGAGTCCCCACCACGGCGCCCTCGGACCTCCGCCTCCTGGTGAAGGCGGCGCTGATACGGGCCGAGGACTTCGGGCTCGCGGTGTCGCTCCCCATCACCCTGCCCACGGCCCCTCAGGACGCCTACCTCGGAGGAGGCAGCGTCACCGTCAACCCCACCCTCGTCGGCGAGTGGCAAGGCCCCCGAGGCAGCCGCCTCATGGCCAACGCCGGCGTGCTGTTCGCGCGCCCCCAGCAGTTCCTCAACCTCCAGTTCGGCACGGCGGTGACGTATGGCCTGGGCGGCAGGGTGGACCTGGTGCCCCGGTGGAACCTCGCCCTCCTCTCCACCCTCACTGGCGAAGTGGGGCTGTCGAGCCCCTCCATCCCGACGAGCCCCCTGGAGCTGCTGCTGGCCCTGCGCTGGGGCTTCGCCAAGAACCTGGCGATGACCGTGGGCGGTGGCCCCGGCCTCACCAATGGCTTCGGCACGCCCCGCTTCCGACTGCTCGCGGCCGTGAGCTACGTGCCCTCCAGCGACTCTCCGCGCCCGGTGAAGCCGGCCCCGGCGCCCGTCGTCGCCGCCCCTCCGCCGCCTCCGCCGCTCGTGGCGCATGACGACGAGGGCCGGGTGCTCGCGGGCCAGTCCATCAGCATCGACGTCCTGAAGAACGACGAGGGACTGCCCGACGAAGCGCTGCGGGTGACCGAGGTGATCGCCAGCGCCACGGGAGGGCAGGTGGAGCCCACCCCCGAGGGCACGCTCCGCTACACCGCGAAGGAGGGCTTCTCCGGCCAGGACACGTTCACCTACCGCATCGAGGGCAACGCCGGGCGCTCGGCCACGGCCAGGGTCGTGGTGGGGGTCGAGGCACCGCCTCCGCCGCCTCCGCCTCCCGCCCCGTCGAAGGTGGTCGTCGAGAAGGGCAAGCTGCGCACGCTGGAGAAGGTGTTCTTCGCCGTCTCCAAGGACAACGCGCTCCCCGAGTCCCTGCCCATCCTCGACCAGGTGGCCGAGGTGCTGACCTCCGCTCCCGACATCAAGAAGCTGCGCATCGAGGCCCACACGGACAACTCCGGCAACGCCGCCTTCAACCTGGACCTGTCGGAGCGCCGCGCGAAGTGGGTGCGGGAGTACCTCGTCCAGAAGGGCATCGCCTCGGAGCGGCTGGAATCGGCCGGCTTCGGGATGAAGCAGCCCATCGACACCAACGACACGACCGAGGGCCGCGCCAACAACCGGCGCGTGGAGTTCGTGGTCGTCGAGTAGCCGGCGAGGTGAGCCCCTCGGAGGAGTACTTCCGGGGGGCTTGCCGCTGGCGGCAACGTCGGACCCATGGGGTACTCAATCTGGCTGGCTACCCATCGCGGTATAGCCAGGGCCAGGAGGAGTCCCCATGAATCCGTTCTGCCGGACCGTGCTGCTGGTACTCCTCGTCGGGTGTGGCGCGACCCCTCGGGTCATGCGTCTGGACACGGGCCAGGGCAGGCCCCTCGTCCACTCTCCGCGCGGCGGCCAGGAGCCGGTGAAGCTCCGTCAGTCCGAGTTCATGGAGGCGCTGTCCACGGTGGCCCGAGACGTGCGCCCCGCCTCGAATCCCCTGCAACACGCCCGGCGACTGATGCTCGAGGCCCCCTGGCAGGCGGAGGTATACCTGAACTGGACGGGTCGGCGTCTGGTGCTCGAGCCTCGACAGGCCGAGGCGTCGCACCCGACTCGTGCGTCCGACGAACTGACTCGCGGCTATACGCGCTGGTGCGATAGCAGCAACCGTCCCAGCGACTGCTTCTCGCTATTGCAGGACGGCCCCACCTTGAGCGCTGATGGCCGATACTCTCTGGCCATGTCCCTCGCCCTGGGCTCGGTGTGGAACGAGACGATGGCGGCCTTCAAGGACATGGCGGATCCGCTGGCGCTCCAGGCGACTCTCGCCTCCGCGATGGCGCTCTACATGACGCTCTGGTTGCTACCCGAGCCGGTGAGCAAGGGCCTGGCGACCAGCTTGACCATCGGTCTCATCGCCTGGCTGGGGGTGGACACAGTCTGGAGCCTCGTTCAGGGGTGGAGACGACTGGCGGAGGAAGTGAGCCACGCCACCTCCTTCCAGGAACTGCGCGAGGCCAGCGAGCGCTTCGGCAAGGTGCTGGGCCAGAACGCCGCGCGCATCTTCATCCTGCTCGCCACCGCGGCCATCGGAAATACCTCGGGGCTGGCGATGAAGGGACCGGGACTGCCCGGCTACACTCGAGCAGCGGTGCTGGCAGAG
>QKJM01000707.1 GCA_003249315.1 Archangium sp. | reverse complement strand
GACGGCTTCCGCACGGACCTCGCCGTCGAGCGCTTCGAGAGCATCCTCCGCGCTCCTCGGGCGCGAGCGGTCATCGACGCGCTGCGCACCTTCGCCCAGGACAGCCGCCACGACATCACCCTCCTGGCCGGCAACCATGACCCGGAGCTGCTCCTCCCAGAGGTGCGGCAGCGCTTCGAGAAGGAGATTGGCCGTGTGGGCTCGGTCCGCTACGCCGACGACACGCCGCTGTCGCCTCGCTTCGAGGAGAGCTGGCCCGTGTGGGGGCACGCCGTGCGCAACGACCACGGCACCGTCTGGGTCGTCCACGGCGACAGGTGGGACACGGCCAACGCCATCGACCGCGAGGCCCTCGTGCTCGCGGCCCGCGAGGGCAGGCCCGTGGAGTTGCCCCCCGGCTCACGGCTCGTCCACGACGTCATCAGCCACCTCCAGCCCCACCACTCCTGGGTGGTCGAGCTGAAGCCGGAGCTGCCCGCCGTGCTGCCACTCCTGTTCTACATCGCCCCTCAGCGAACATGGACGCACCTGAAGCAGGTCCACGGACTGAGGTGGCCCCTTCTTCGAGGCTATATCGAGGGCGCGCTGCGCATGGGCCCCCTGTTCGACACCTCCCAGGGCGCCGCGTCAGGCCGGGGCGCTCCTCCATCCCAGGGACTGGTGCCGGAACTCGCGCGGCTGCTGGCGGAAGGAGCACGGCAGGAACACCCCTCGGACCCGGAGTTGCTCGTCGCGCGGATGGAGCGCTGGTTGGAGCGCGGACCGCCGCCCCACTCCACACAGGCGACACTCGGTGGAGCGGAAGGCGTGGGGCCTGCGCTGTTGACCGCATGGTTGACGAACGTGCGCAAGCAGGACCGCTTCCAGGAGTTGGATGGGCCGGACTCGACGTACGAGCACGCGAAGCCATGGTTCCCCGGGGAACTGGTGGCGCTGGTGGCCGGGCACACGCATGGCAGCCGCCTGCGGCGCGACCTCTTCCCGGCCTACTTCAACACGGGGACGTGGATTCCCGTGGGGCGCATTCCGCAGGGGAGCGTGGACGACGTGGCCCGAGCGCTGGAATCCGGCGAGTGGGGTGCCGAAGCACCGCGCACCCTCGTCCGCATCGAGTTGGGGGACGGGCCTCCCTCGGTGAACCTGGACCGTGTGGACTCGGAAGGCATTTCACGGGAGGTGACGCATGCTCGAGGGTGAGATCCGCATCGAAGTCCGGGCTGGCAGGTGGTCCGTCGAGCTGAATGGAGCCGTCGGGCGCCGCCACAAGGACGTCGATCCTCTTCAGGACGAGGACCTGGAGGCCGTGCCGGACCTCATCGAGGAAGCCCGTTCCTGGCAGGGACTGGTGGAGCACTTCTCTCCCAGATACTGGCGCGTTCCACTGCCCGCGCTTCGACAAGTCGGCGGGCTCGTCCGCAACAGGTTGCTCGGCTGGGAGCGTGCGCAGGACTGGTTCGTGGCCATGGAGCAGAAAGCTCGCAGAGAGGGCAGGGTGCTCCGGTTCGTCATCGACCTGGACGAGTCCACGGCGGAGCTGGCGCACATCCCCATCGAGTTGGCATTCAGTGGAAGCGAGTGGCTCTTCAAGCGGCGTCGTGAGCCCTCCGTGCGGGTCGATGCGAACCTGGAATCCGTTCCGCTCTCGCGGATCCGCAAGGGTGACCGGCTCCTCATCGCGACCGCGCACTCCGACCGCGCGCAGTACCCGACCCGTGAGGAGCTGCGTGCGCATGCCGAGGCCATCTTGAAGGTCGCACGTGACGCCGGCTGGCAGGCGGAGTGGTTGGAGGACGCGAGCCAGCAGAAGCTCGAGGCGGCTCTCACTCGAGGGCATCCCATCGACGTGCTGTACGTAGCGTGTCACGGGGAAGAGGATCCCGAGCGCAGCGGTCGCCTGGTGCTGCGAGGTGAGAAGGGTGACGACAGCCTCACGGGAGACACTCTGGCGAAGTGGGCCTCGGACCAGGCCGAGCGCGGCCGGAACCTCAAGGCCGTGCTGCTGAGCGCCTGCTCGTCCGCCACGCCGGGAGGGACCGGGTCTGGAGGCACGGCGGGCATGGCGCAGTGGCTCCTCAAGCGCGGCAAGGTGCTCGCGGCGATGGGATATCGGAAGCCCGTGGGCATCACCTGGGCTCTCGGGTTCGCCGAGCGGCTGCTCGCGTTGCTCCAGCAAGAGCAGTCCCTGGAGGAGTCCTTCGCCGAGGTCCGCTGGAATCAGGACGACTCGGACCCACAATGGGCCCTGCCGCTGCTCTACACGAGGCGGTGGGACGCTGGAATGGAGGCGCTACAAGGTATCACCGCTCCAACGCAGCAGGTGCCGGCTGGCCTGCCCGCCTTGCGGTCCGTGCGTCCTCGTCCCCCCCGAAGCTACTTCACCGCGCGCCAGAGGGAGCTCGCTGAGTTGCAACAGTGGCTCTCCGCCCCCGGCCGCGCCGTCATCACCGCCGTGGCCGGTGAGGGTGGAATCGGCAAGACGGAACTCGCCACGGTCCTGGCCCAGGAGTGCCACGAGGATGGGCGACCGGTCATCTGGCTCGAGCGCCCTCTGGACAACCTTCGCGAATCACTCCTGACCTTGATTCGCGCACGGGAACCCTTGTTCCAGCCACCACCCGAGGCATCGGATGATGACCTGGCGACGCGGGTCCGCAATCTGCTGAGTCCCTATGGTGGCCTGCTGGTCCTCGATGACGTCAGTGACTCACGTGGGCTCGACGCCCTCATGCCTGGAGGTGGCTGGAACGTCCTTGTCACGACTCGAACCGCGGGCCTGCTGTCGGACGTGCGCGACGTACCACTGAGTGCGCTAGAGCCGGAGGACGCGGCGCGGCTGCTCTCGCTGGTCGCATGGAGGCAAGAGCAGGTGCCCTCCGCGCAAATCGAGGCAGCGCTGGAGTTGGTGAAGGAGCTGGGGGGTCTGCCGCTCGCGGTGGAGGTGGCGGGGGATACGATTCGCACCCAGGGGTTGACCGCCGCCGAATACCTCGAAGAATTCCGCTCAGGCCGTGGACAGGCTGGCTCCGACAAGGATCGTGTGGCCAGGGTGCTGACCCGTTCCCTCGATGTTCTTGGCGAACAGGCGAGGGAGACGATGCATGCGCTGGCCGTGCTCCCCCGGGTGGGCGCTTCGCTGGAGATGGTCGCGACGACGTTGGGCATCCGCGAACCGGAGGCTGCGCGCCGGCTCGATCGGTTGGTGCGTCATCACCTGGCCACGTTCATCGGTGAGCAAGGTCTGTATGCTATTCATCCACGTGTTCGCGAGAGGCTGCGGGAAGAGGCAGCAGAAGACAGAGGCGCTTGGAATCGGCTACACCGAGGTGCAGCGGAAGCACTGAAGAATCTGGTGAAGTGGGTGGAGGCTGCAATGGGTTCTTCGGTGGGTGTGGCCGAGGAGCGCTGGCGCACGGTCAGGGCGCGATTGGATTCAACCGACACGAGCGCCTGGCAGGAGGGTTGTCAGGCGACAGGAATTTTTGACCCCCTTACGTCACTAAAACTGACCCCCCTCCTGGGGGCCGCTTGTACCACTTCGAGACGACGTCGTCTTCCTGCGTGCGTCCGCCGGAGCTCGCCCTCGCTGCTTCTCAAGCGAGGGCGAGCGGAGGCGCCTTCCGAGGCTCAGTGCCCGGGTTCTCCTCCCGTGCTGGTGGACTGCGGCACGCCGCGGCCTAGCAGCCCGGCCTTGCGCTTCTGCCGCAGCCGGTAGCTGTCACCCTGGATGAGAAGCGTGTGACTGTGGTGCAGCAGCCTGTCGAGGATGGCGGCGGCCAACACGTCATCGCCGAAGACGCTGCCCCACTGCCCCACCATCTGGTTGGTGGTCAGCAGCATGCTGCCCTTCTCGTAGCGACGCGCCACCAGTTGGAAGAAGAGGTGGGCGCTGCGCTTCTCGAAGGGCAGGTAGCCCAGCTCGTCCACCACCAGCAGCTTCGGCTTGGCGTAGTAGTTGAGCTTGTCCTTGAGGACCCCCTCGCTCTCGGCCTTGGCCAGCGCCGCCAGCAGCGCTGTGGCGCTGGTGAAGAGGACGGAGTGCCCGGCCTCCACTGCCGCACGGCCCAGCCCAATCGCCAGGTGCGTCTTGCCCACTCCCGGCGGGCCGAAGAGCAGGACGTTCTCCGTCTGCGCGATGAAACGCCCCGTGGCCAGCTCCCGTACCAGCCGCGCGTCCACCGAGGGCTGCGCCTTGAAGTCGAAGTCCTCCAGCGTCTTCACCGCGGGAAAGTGCGCGATGGTGATTCCCATGCTCACCCGCTTGCGCTGCTTGGCGTCCACCTCCTCGCGCAACAGCGCGTCGAGGAAGTCCAGGTAGGTGGGCTCGCCGCGCGCCGCCTCCGCCAGCTGCGAGTCCAACCGCTCGGCGAGGTGCCCCAGGCGCAGTCGCTCCAAGTGCTCGAGGACGCGGGCGTGGACGAGCTCGCGGCTCATGCGGCACCTCGCTTCGCGGCCTGCTCCACCACGTCCGCGTAGTCCTCCAGCGAGCGCCCCAGCACGGCCAGCTTGGAGGTGCCTTCGACAGGCTCCACGGCGTGCTCTCGCCACAGTCCCTTCCAGTGCGCCGGGTCGACGATGCGGGCGTGTGGCTCCTTGCTACGTGCGTGCGTGGCCACTTGCTTGCCAGCGTAGAAGACTCTCACCTGCTGCTCGCCCACCTCCACCTCGACGCTCTCGCGCACCAGCCGGTGCGGCACGCTGTAGCGCACCGTGTCCACGTCCACGAGCGCATCGTTGGCCACCTTGCGCCGCAGGCGCTGCTGGCGTCGCGGCAGCGGGCGCGCGGGCAGGGGGCGCAGCGCGGCCTTCTCCTCGCGCTCGAATCTCTCCAGGGGACGCGCGTGCGTGGTGCCATGCACGCGCTCATCCGCCTCGGCCATCCACTCCACCAAGTGCGCCTCCAGCGCGCCGAAGGACTCGAACTCCCTGCCCGCCAGCGCGTTGCGCTTGACGTACTTGACGCCCGACTCCGTCTTGCCCTTGGTACGCGCACGGTACGGCCCGCACGCCTTCGGCGTGACGTCCCAGTCCCGGCAGAACGCCACCCAGGCCGGGTGGAAGCGCACCGTCCCTGCCTGCCTGTTGTGCTCCTCGACCAGCGGCCGGGCATTGTCCCCGAGCACCTCTTGCGGCACGCCGCCGAAGTGCATGAAGGCCGCGGCCACGCCCTCCCGCCAGTCATCTCCCCGCTGGTTGAGGAAGGCACGCACGAACAGCCGGCGCGAGAAGCTCAGCACCGCCACCAGCAGGAACACCTTCACCAGTTCCCCGCCGAGCCGCACCTTCTTCTCGCCGAAGTCCACCTGCATCTGCTTGCCCGGTGCCGTCTCGAAACGCACCGTGGCCACCTGCGTCGCATGCACCTGCCGCCGCCTCTCCTCCACCGCGCGCTGCACGGTGCGCACGCTGGCCTCCACACCCTCCCGCTCCAGCAGCGCCTTGACGACGACGGCGTTGCCCTCGGCTGCTGTGTCCCACAGCTCCACCGCGCGGTGCTGCTCGTCTGTCGTCAACTGCCGCGCCTTCGGCCTCACCTGCTTGTCGGCCGCCTCCCCCACGCGCAGGTAGCGCCGTACCGTGTTGCGTGCCACCCCCACCTCTCGCGCGATGCGCTTCACGCCCCAGCCCGCCTCCGCCAGTACGCGCATCTGCCGCGACCATCGGCACCTCCTCCGTCGAGCGAGGTGCCACTACTTCTCCCGTGCGCTTCATCTCCATGACCTCCTGGGTTTCAGGCCCTCGGAGGACGGGGGTCAGTTTTAGTGTCGCAAGGGGGTCAATTTTGCTGTCGCTCTACAAGGGTATGGAGGGAGGAGAACTCATCGCCTGGGTGTTGGTTGGAGCTGATCAGTTCCGGCAACATGATTGGTCGGTAGCGGCGCGGGCCCAGGCTCTCGAACTGGCAGAAAAGCTGGCCCGACATGGCGAGAAAGGGCTTCAGGCCCGGATTCTCTGGTCTCGCGGAGAGCTGCGGCTGCGGCAGGACGAGTTGGAGGACGCAGCAAAGGACTACAG
>QKJM01000790.1 GCA_003249315.1 Archangium sp. | reverse complement strand
GCAGGCGGACGGCCCGTGCCGTGTGGAGTCCCCTATCTCCCGCGAGGGGCTCGGGAAGGCAAGCAGGGGACGCGCCTCAGGGCCTCGAGAAGGAGGCCGCCCGGGAGCGATTTCCAGCAACCTGTCCGGTTGTCAGACAGGTTGGCGTAGGGAGCGATCGGAAGCTCGGGTGCTGGCCGGGCGGATGAACGGTGACCGGCGCTCCCGAGCACGGGAGGCTCCGCACCATGGCGCTCTCCAACGAGACAGTGCAGGGCCGGACGGGCCGACTGGCGGTGACGGACATCACGCGGAGATGTCCACCCACATGAAAGCGGCTTCGAGCCCTCGGAGGCTCATGGCGGTGCGCCTCGGTCTGCCGAGGGGGTCTTGTAGCGCGACCCCCTCCGAACACGTCGAGGCGGGCGCGGCCCCTTATGCCATTGCCTCTTTCGATACGAAGGAGGAGGCGGAAGACTGGCTCAGGAGTCACCCCAGTTCGCCGGCTAGGGCACAACCCGAGCGGGCCAGATGGGCCTGGGTGTCGGTTGCGGGTGAGCCCTACCTCGCGGTGTATCACCCCAACATCGACCACCGAGCCCTCTACCCTCTCTCCATGGCCAGGGGCTACGAGGTGGAGCCCGAGCGGCCTGGATGAGGGCCGGACCAGACGATCACGCCCAGGGGATGGGTGAGTCGGAGCGGGGCGCGGCGGCCTTCAACGCGGCGCTGGAGCGCTCCCTGTCACGGAGCTCCGCGGAACGCTCTGTGCTTCGGGGAGAGGGACCCTGCTCGTCCCTCTCCCCTGCTCCGCATGACTCCGCCGAGCTACGGACAGGAGGAGACGGGCGTAGCGGGGTTGCCGGTATTGCGAGCGTCGTGCTGGTACTTGGGCCACGGGGCGGAGGCATCCAGGCCGCGGCTGTCGACGATGAATGAGTACAGCTTGCCATCGACCGAGGGCACATAGAGCACGCCGACGGCGTCCGGTCTCGCGTATCCGGTGGAGTCGCGAGCGCAGTCGAGGGTGGGCGAGGCCTCCGCGCGTCCCACGTTGTCACTGAGCCTCCAGAGGTTGCTCAGGTCGGCGGCATTCCACGCGGACACCTCGCCGATGCTCGCGGAGGCGCCAGTGAACGAGGCCGTGTAGAGCGTGCCCCCCGTGCCCAGCACCGGTGCTCCGGTGAAGCTGCCGGCATTCGGTACCGTAACGCGCGGTGCATCCGCGCCATGGTCGAGGGCCATCAGCTCCGCGGTTCCGGACGAGTCCTCGTGACCGAAGAACAGCACATTCCCCTCTCCGACGGACATGTTGCGGATGGGCGGATAGTTCATGGACGAGCGGGGATATTCCCACAGGATGGCCCCATCGGCCTCGAGGAAGGAGAATACGGATCCATCCTTGCCGGCCCCGGTCTGCCCTGCCGCGCCAACGATTCTGTCTTCCCCCAGGAACGCCATCCCCGTAATCGTATTATTGACATCAGGAGCCAAGTAGCCGGGCTTGCTGACCCAGCCGGCACCCATGAATTGATAGCTCCTGACATCGCCTGTAGTGCGGCTGTAGTAGACATTCGCGCCTCTGGCGATGACGCTTGACCCCTCGGAGCTGTACCCGGAGGCGGGGTCGCGGATGCACTGAGCGGTGGAACTCTCTGCGGTCGGCCGGCTCGAGACCAGACCGTCGGCATTCCTGAACGCGATGGCCGTCTCGACAGGGCCGCTCTCGCTATCGAGCTGGGTGTGTGTAATGGCGATGGAGGCCACGATCTCTCCCCCGGGTCCAGAGCTGGGACACTTCGAGACCTCGTTCCCTTCGGAATCCAGCGTATACAGCGCCCCAATGCCAGCTTTGTTGGCACCGACGTACAGCATCTCGGCGCCCGAGGAGTAGGCACCCACGGCCGGGCTTCCCAGGACATCGCCCAACTGTCTCTCCCACTTCATCGTCCCCTCGGGACCGAGCGCGAACACCTTGCCGTTGTTGGTAGTCGTCCCGAAGTAGATGGTCCCCTGCTGGCCGATTGCGGGCGTGCTCCTGATGGGGCCAGCGCCCCCCTCGAACGCCCACTTCCAGCGGGTGACGGGAATATAGCCCGAGGCCTGGCCCTGATTGCCCAGGTGGTCCTTCGCCGTCACCTCGACGCTGAAGCCGCCGCGGAAGGCCGGCAATCCAGGTCGCCACAGCGGCACGTCGACGCTCCAGCAGGAGACCGTGTCACACGGAGTCGCCGGCGCGAGGCTCAGGTCCGTCACATCCGCCCCCCCGGTGAATCCGCGCACCACCACACTCAAGCTGCTCGGGTCCACATCCGCCGAGTCAGACTTCACCTCCATCCGGACCGTCTGGTCCCTGCGCCAGGACGACGACGCCGCACCCGGGTCCGTGTGGGTGAAGCCATCCGCGTCCTGCCGCGGCGCCGCGGGGGGAATCACCACGGTCAGCGCGGGCGGCGTGTTGTCCAGTGTCACCCACACCGCGGCGCTCGGTCCTCCCTCCTTCGGATAGGCGGCCGTCAGCTCGAACACGCCGTCCTGGGCCGGAAGCGTCCACTCCGCCGAATAGCTTCCGCTCTCGGCTCCCGTGGCCTCCACCGTGCCCACGGCCGCCGTCCCTCCGTCGCTCCGCACCACCCGATAGTCGAGCCGCTCCGGGTACTCCGCGGTGACCTCCGGCCTCGACACGAGCCGCGCCCGCACCGCCAAAGTGCCTCCGTCCACCATGCCGCCGTTGCTCGGTGACTCGAGCTTCAGCTCCGAGTACCTGTCCACGCACTCGGGCGGCTCCGCCAGGAGCCGGGCACACACCTGGTATGGCGCGCACCCCGTGCCGCAGGAGGCCGGGTCCACCTCGAGGAAGTCCAACTCGCAGGAGCCGCTCTTGCACGAGGAGCCCTCGGGGCAGACGAAGGAGGTGCCGCAGGTGCGCTCTCGCTCGGCGTGGAACGCGTCCTCGTCGGGGAAGAAGCAGCCCGCGAGCATCAGCATCGAGCCGGTCACGGCCCACCAGGGAAGGCGTCTCATGGGGAGTCTCCGGAAGCAGGGGCGGACGGGGGCGCGGAGACCCCGGCGTCCGGCATGAGGAACCAGGACACCACGGCACCCACGGCCGCGAGGCCCGCGGTGCCGAACAGCACGTTGGCCACGCGGGCCTTGTCCTGGGACTGTGCGTACAGGGCATTCGCCTCCGCCGCATGGGGCTGGACGAGCGCCGCGTCATACTGCTGGCGCGCGCTCAGCCCGAGGAACGAGCCCACGCCGCCGGCCACCACGCCCGCGCCGAGCAGCGCCAGTGGCACCACGGGAGAGGGGGGCGACGGAGGCTCCACCGTCGGGGTGAGGGCGGGGGAAGGCTCGGGAGGGAGCAGGTGCGCCTCCTGGGCGGGGGGCAACTCGGGGCGATCCGAGACTTCCTCGGGGGCGGCCTCCTCCGGGCGCTCCTTCTGCCACTGCTGACGGCTGGCGAGGGTGGTGAGGACGCGCTCGCGGATGGACTCGAACTCGCGCTCCAGCTTGGGGGAGACGGGGAGGGGAAGCTTCGCGTCGGGGTCCAACAGCAGGGCGGTCTCGAAGGCGGCGCGGGCCTCGTCCCTGCGACCGAGCTCGGCCAGGAGGATGCCCTCGTGAACGCCGAGGGAGACATCCTGCGCCACGCCGCGAGCGATGCGGCGAGCGCGCTGCAACTGGGAGAGGGCGCGCTCGTACTCTAGGTCTTCGTAGAGCTGCACGGCGGCCCGGAGGTAGCTCTGGAAGTCATCCTCGGCGAGGGCGGACCGCAAGGGACTTCCCGCGAGCAGGAGTCCCAGGAGGAGCGCCCGAGGCGCTCGATGGGGAAGGCATATGGACATGATGATTCGAGGTATCAGGTGAGCCTATGAAGGGCTCGCGGAGGGCTCGCGGCGCGAGCAGGGATTCGGGACTCGAGGGAGGCGGCGCCGGTGTGCTCCCTGGACGAACTCGTCTATCGTGGCTCCCTGGTCGCCGCGAAGGGGAGCCTCTTGATGCAACTCGGGAAGTACCAACTCGTCAGCAAGCTCGCCACGGGGGGCATGGCGGAGGTGTATCTGGCCAGGGCCGCGGGACCGGCCGGGTTCGAGAAGACGCTGGTTCTCAAGCGCATTCTCCCACATCTGGCGGAGGATTCTCAGTTTGTGGAGATGTTCCTCGCCGAAGCCCGGCTCGCGGCGCAGTTGGACCACCCGAACGTCGTTCAGATCTTCGACTTCGGAGAGGAGGAGGGCACCTGGTACCTCGCCATGGAGTACGTGGACGGGGTGAACCTGAGGGTGCTGGCGAGGAAGGCGGGGGCGGCGGGGCTGGAGCTGCCGCCGGGCCACTGCGCGCGCATCATCGCCAGCGCGTGCGAGGGACTGGCCTACGCGCACGAGCGTACGGACCCGGCCACCGGGGCGTCGCTGGGCCTCATCCACCGGGACATCAGCCCTGACAACATCCTGCTCTCGCGTCAGGGCGCGGTGAAGGTGGTGGACTTCGGCATCGCCAAGGCGGCGGGACAGGAGCACCAGACGCGCACGGGAGTGCTCAAGGGGAAGCTGGCGTACATGCCGCCGGAGCAGCTCCAGGCCCACCCGGTGGATCTGCGGGTGGATGTGTATGCACTGGGCGTGGTGCTCTACGAGCTGCTCACGGGCCAGAAGCCCTTCGAGGCCCACACCGAGGCCAGCATCATGCAGGCCATCCTCTTCGAGCCGCTCATCCCCGTGAGCGAGCGTCGGCTGGAACTGCCGCCGGAGCTGGTGCGGATTGTGGATCGGGCGCTGGCGAAGACGCGCGAGGAGCGCTACCCGGATTGTCGCTCCTTCCAGGCGGACCTGGAGCGCTACCTGGTGTCCACCGGCGAGCCCGTGGGCCCCTGGCAGCTCGCGCAGCTCGTGAAGCAGGTGGAGGAAGCACCTCGCCTGAAGGAGACGCCGGTATCCTCCAGCAGACCGCGCTCGAGCCCGCGCAAGCCCATGCCGGAGCCCACGGCGGCGCCGCGCCCCCCCGGTCAGGATGTCACCCATCTGCAGGCCGCGAACGAGACCCTGGCTGCCCCCATGCCCGACCGCTCGCGAGCGGGAATCCTGGGGGCGGGAGTAGGCATCGCGGTGCTCCTCCTCCTGGGGGCAGGGGCCTTGCTGCTCCGAGAGCAGTCACCCGCGCCCGTCGTCACCTCGCCAGCGCGTCAGGCGCCGCCCGTCGCGGAGGCAGCGCCCGTCGTGGAAGCGCCGCCCGTCGTGGAGGCAGCGCCCGTTGAAGAGGTGCCTCCCGTTGCGGAAGCGCAGGAGGTCGTGGCGCTGGCGGCGCGTGTCGAGGCCGCGGAGGGCGAGGCGGAGGCGTCAGGCGCCGAGCCTGCCACCGAGCCTGTGGCGGAAGCGGAGGCGCCCGCCCCGGCGGAACCTCCCGCGCCGAAGCCCGCGACGCGCACGACGAAGAGGCGAGTCTCCCGAGACAGGACGAAGGTCGCGGCATCGTCCCAGGCGAAGACGGGGACGGTGGCGTTCCGCATCCGGCCCTATGCCACGGTGGTGCTTGGTGGCAGGAAGCTGGGGCAGACGCCGCTGGCCCCGGTGGAGCTGCCGGCGGGCCGGTACACGGTGAAGCTCATCAACCAGGACCTCGAGAAGGAGGTCTCCCGGAGCATCGAGGTACGGGCCGGCGAGCAGACGCTCCTCAAGCACAACCTGCTCGAGGATTGAGGAGGCCCCTCTCCTGGAGGAGAGGGGCCCGGGACTCACTTCGCGTTCGCGGCGGCCTTCTTCGCGGCGTTGGCGAAGTCGCCGGCCTTCACCCGGGTGAGCTTCGTCCAGTCGAGGTGGCGGGCGAGCGCGGCGCGCACGTCCTC
>QKJM01000239.1 GCA_003249315.1 Archangium sp. | reverse complement strand
AGTCGCTCAAGGACAAGCTGTACGGTGCGGCCGTGCTGAAGATGAGCTTCCGGCTGCGCGGGGACGAGGAGTCCCCCGCCTTCCGCTTCGTATACCCGGGAGTGCTCCGAGACCTCGAGCTGGAGGACTCCGCCGTCGAGCAGTACATCGAGGAGCACCGCGAGGCCGTCGAGCGCGCCGCCCGCGGCTCCTCCCCGGCTCCCGGCCCGCGCGCCTGAGCCTCTTCGTCCGGCGGGGGCTCAGTAGGCCCAGGAGCCGATGATGAACAGGTGTGTCACCTTGTGGTTGAGCCACAGGGTGAGCAGGGCGAGGGGCCAGCGCAGCCAGGTCGGTGCCGCGGCGAGCCTGTCTCCCAGCCAGAACAGCAGGGGGAAGAGCACCGCGCCGAAGCGCAGCGCGTTGCTGAAGTCCCCCTGCGGCAACATCACCCCCAGCGAGAGCAGCCCGTAGAGGCCGAGCGGCCGGCTGTGGCGCAGCAGCGCCACCGAGGCCACCAGCAGCAGGGCGAAGAAGAGGCCTCGCACGAGCGACCACATCCGCAGGCTCTGCTGGGGGTTGCCGAACCAGAGGGTGCGCAGCGCGCTCCTCGCGGAGTCGACGTGGGGCCAGTGCGACTGGGCATGGAGGTGCGCGAGTGCATCTCCCGAGGCCCACCACTCGAAGCCGAGCAGACCTCCATAGGCCGCGAGCGCCAGTGCCCCCAGTCCGGCGAAGCGGGCGAAGCGCCGAGGACCCGTCTCCTCGCGCTCGGCCAGCAGGAGCGCCGCGGCCACGGCCACGAAGACGCCCTGGTTGCGAGACCATACGCATAGCCCGGCGAAGAGCGCCGTTCGCCAGAAGCGCCCCTCCCAGGCGGAGGCGAAGGCGCCGAACGACAGCAGCAGGAACAGCCCCTCGGTGTGGTGCGAGTGCAGTGCGTAGCTGGCCGGGCTGAAGAGGAAGAAGAACCACCCCCACTCCGTCCGGGGCGTGAGCGCGGAAGGTTGTCCCCTCGCAGCCCATCGGGAGGCCCAGGCGACGAACGCCAGCAGGCAGGCCGAGGACACCGCGCTGCCCAGCACCTGCGGCGGCACGCTCCCTCCCAGCAGGGCATGCACGAACTTCACCACTCCCGGATAGAGCGGCAGGAAGGCCCACAGTGGCATGACGTAGCCGCCGAGGACGATGCTGCTGTAGTGGGCGGAGTCCCAGCGGTTCATGCCCTCGAGCAGGGGGAAGCCCCGGTGGAACGCCGTCCACGCCCACAGCGCGAAGTGATGCACCAGCAGCAGTGTGCAGAGGCCGCGCGGCACGCGAGACTCCAGACGCGCCTCGGTGCCCGCAAGCTCCCCACTTCCCTCTGCCCCTGACAGCCCTGTTCGCGCCAGTTCCACGCGCGGCACATTAGGGAGAACGCGCGTCGCGAACAATGCACGCCCGTTCGCCTACCGCTGTCCTTGACCTCCGCGCCTCGTGGGGGCTTTCTGCTCCCCAGACGCATGCGCTCCGCTACCCTCGCAGCCCTGGCCACCGCCCCCGCCTCCGGCGCCGTCGGCATCGTCCGTCTCTCCGGACCCGCCGCTCTCGAGGTCGGCCGGCTCCTCGCCCCCGGCGTCCCCCCTGCCCCCACCCCCCGGCACGCCTACCTCGCCTCCTTCGTCGATGCCTCCGGCGCCATGCTCGACGAGGGCCTCTTCCTCTTCTTTCGCGCACCTCACTCCTTCACCGGAGAGGATGTCGTCGAGCTCCAGGCCCACGGCAGCCCCCGCCTCCTCCGCATGCTCCTCGCTCGCGCCCTGGAGCACCCCGAGGTCCGCCACGCCGGGCCCGGCGAGTTCACCCGCCGCGCCTTCCTCAACGGTCGCATGGAGCTCTCCCGCGCCGAGGCCGTCGCCGACCTCGTCGCCGCCGACTCGGAGGCCGCCGTCCGCGCCGCCGCCTCCGCCCTCTCTGGTTCCCTCTCCGCTCGAGTTCGCGCCCTGGAGGAGCCCCTGCGCTCCCTCCACGCCGACCTCGAGGGCGTCCTCAATTTTCCCGAGGAGGCCGAGGGCGCCGATGATGGCTTCGAGGCCCGTGTCTCCGCGCTCCGGGTCGAGGCCGATGCCCTGCTCGCCGAGGCCGGGCGCGGGCGACTCGTCCGCCGCGGCGCCCGCGTCGTCCTCTACGGGCCCGTCAACGCCGGCAAGTCCACCCTCTTCAACCGCCTCGTCGGCGAGTCTCGCGCTCTCGTCGACGAGGAGCCCGGTACCACGCGCGACGTGCTGGAGGCCCGCGTCGAGTGGGAGGGGCTGGGTGTCACCCTGCTCGATACCGCCGGGCTCCGCTCCGCTCCTGGTCGCCTCGAGGCGCTGGGCATTGCTCGCACCCGGGAGGTGCTGAGCGCCGTCGAGCTCGCCGTCCTCGTGCTTCCTCCTCGGTGTGGGGAGGAGGAGGCCCAGGCATGGCTCCAGGAGGCCGGGGAGACGCCCGTTCTTCGCGTGGCCGGCAAGTGTGACGTGGGACGGGGGGACACAGGTTCTACCCGGGATTCGGACACCCTCACCCCGTCCCTCTCCCAGGGGGAGAGGGGTGATGGGCACGGTTCGGGTGGGTTCTTGTCCGTCAGTGGGCTCACCGGCGAGGGGGTCGAGCTGCTTCGCTCCTCCATCCTCCAGCGCCTCTGGGGCGGTGGTGCTCCCTCCGCCCTCACCCTCGTCTCCGAGCGCCACGCCGACTCCCTCCGCCGCTGCTCCGAGGCCCTCTCCCGCGCGGAGCTCGCCTCCCGCCTCTCCACCCTCGAGGCCGTCTCCGGCGAGCTCTCCCTCGCCCTCGAAGCCCTCGGCGAGGTGTCCGGTACCTCCGTCTCAGAGGCCCTCCTCGACGCCATCTTCCAGCGCTTCTGCATCGGCAAATAGACACCCTTCCCCACCCCCGGTGGATGTCAGACCCCACCCTAGGATGCTCCCCCTGCCCGGTCATGGTGGCCGGAGGAGGTCAGGGTGATTCCGATGTGCAACGGTCAGGTCGCGTACTCGACCCTCGAGGCGCTGCCGATGGGATGGGTGGGGGAAATCGTCGATGAGGAGCTGGTGGCCTCTCCAAGGCTCGCGCCTGGCGAGGCCCGCGCGGCCTTCATGCTGGGCGTGGAGCTCGGAGAGCGGCTGGATGCGCGTCGTGGGGGCTCCGGACGCTGGTGCTTCCTCCGCGCTCCCGAGCTGCACCTCGGAAGGGATGTGCTCGTGCCCGACCTCGCCGGCTGGCGCAGGGACAGGCTCGCCGAGCTCTCCTGTCTGCACGAGCCCTTCCTGACCCTCGCCCCCGACTGGGTCTGCGAGGTGCTCTCCCCCTCCACCGCCGCGCTGGACCGCACCCGCAAGCTCCCCGCCTACGCGCGCGCCGGCGTCTCCCATGTCTGGCTGGTGGACCCCGCTGCCCATACCCTCGAGGTCTTCCAGCGCGTCAAGCGGGGCTGGCTCCTCGTCGCCAGCTATGAGGGCGAGGCCATCGTCCGCTCCGATCCCTTCCCCTCGCTTTCCCTGGAACTTCTCTCCCTCTGGAGTTCCTAACCTCTCCTGGCAGGAGCCGGGGCGCCTGGCCTATTGTCTCCCTCCCTGGCTTCCATGGCGGTGGGGAACATGGTGAGGATTCATTGTCCGCATTGCCGGCGCGCACAGTCCCTGGATGTGGCGCCTGGCACTCACACGGTGTCTTGCGATTCCTGTCACGAGGGCTTTCGCCTGCGTGTGCCCGAGTCAGGGCCTCCCTCCGTCTTCGCCTCCCGGGCTCCTCCCGCGCGGAGGCAGGCCCTCCCCTTGGAGGAGGAGGAAGCCACCGCCGTGTCGGCGCAACCCCTCGAGCGGACCGGCATCCGTCCCGCGCCCGAGTCCGAGTCGCAGGAGTTCACCGTTCCCCACTCCTGGCCGCTGAGGGATGAGGAGGAGGTGCGCTCCTCCGCCATCACCCAGCGTGTCCCCTCCGTGCAATCCCAGGGTGAGTCCGCCACCGAGGAGCGCACCGTCCTCGCTCCTCCCCTCGAGTCCCAAGCCGCGGCGAGAGGCTCGCGCGCCCCCGCCTCCCGCCGCGTGGGTGCGCGCTCCGTCGCCCCCTCTCGTCCTCGTCGAGCCGAGACCCCCGCTCCTGCCGAGGTTCCTGACGAGGCTCCCGAGGCTCCCGTGTGGGAGTCCTCCTCCCCGGACGAGGACGTCGTCTCCCTCACGGCGGGCACCACGCTCGGCGGCTACCAGCTCCTGCGGCAGATTGGCGGCGGCAGCATGGGCGCCGTCTGGCTCGCCCGACAGCTCTCACTGGACAGGGACGTCGCCCTGAAGGTCCTCCGCCCCAGCCTCGCGGGAGATCCTCAGTTCGTCTACCGCTTCACCCAGGAGGCCCTGGCCGCCGCCCAGCTCGTCCACCACAACATCGCTCAAATCTACGACTGCGGCTCCGACAAGGGCATCCACTTCTTCAGCATGGAGTTCGTGGATGACGGGAGCCTCGCCTCGCTCGTCGAGCACGAGGGCCGGTTGGCTCCGGAGGTCGCCGCTGGCTACATCCTCCAGGCCGCGCGCGGGCTCCAGTTCGCCCACGCGCGCGGCATGGTCCACCGCGACATCAAACCCGACAACCTCCTCATCAACCGCAATGGCATCGTGAAGGTGGCGGACCTGGGCCTGGTGAAGAAGGAGCTCGCGGAGGACACACGCCAGCTCCTCGCCCGCGCCCTCCCCGCTGGGGGTCGCGCCTCGGCCTCCCTGGCCCCTTCCGAGTCCTCGCTCGAGCAGGCCCTCGGGACTCCGGCCTACATGGCCCCCGAGCAGATAGAGGACTCCTCCTCCGTGGACGCTCGCGCCGACATCTACTCGCTCGGCTGCACCTTCTACCACCTGCTCACCGGCCAGCCTCCCTTCGAGGCCGAATCCATCATGGGCGTCATGTGCATGCACGTCCTCGAGCCCCCTGTGCCGCCCTCGCAGCGCGTCCGCCGCGTCCCCGAGGAGCTCTCGGCGCTCGTCCTGAGGATGATGGCCAAGCGGCCACGGGAGCGCTTCGCCCGCATCGACGATGTCATCTCCGCCCTGGAGGACTTCCTCGGTGTGGACAGCGCCGCGGCCTTCTCCCCGCGCGAGGAGCACGCCAACCTGCTGGAGGCCTCGGTCCTCGGCTTCAACAGCTCCCCGTGGGCCCGCCGCCGCCGGTGGATGGTGTCCGGCTTCCTGCTGCTCTCGGCGCTCGTGGTGGGTGGACTCGGCTGGTGGCGCGGGGTGCTCCCGGCCCTCGGCGCCGCGGCCTTCTCCTCCAGCGCGTGGATGTTCTCCTTCGCCCTCCGCGGCCTCTTCCACAAGGGCGCCCTCTTCCTGCGCTTCCGCCAGCTCGTCTTCCAGGCCCCCCTCGTCACCTGGGCGGTGTGGCTCGTCCTGCTGGCCGGTGCCGGCTACGCCCTCTTCCACTTCCAGCTCCACCTGTGGGCGGTGGCGCTGCTGGCCGCGGCGCTGCTGGCCGCCATCGGCTTCTACGTCCTCGTGGACAGGCGCGTCTCCGACGAGCGCCGCCCCTTCGTCGAGGAGGTGGAGCAGATGCTGCGCTCCATGCGTCTGCGGGGACTGGAGGAGAGCGCGCTGCGCCAGTTCGTCTGCAAGTACAGCGGCGACCGCTGGGAGGCCTTCTACGAGGCCCTCTTCGGCTTCGACGCCAAGCTCACCGCGCGGGAGAAGTGGGGCCGCAACGACCGGGGCTCCCCGCGCAAGAAACAGGGTGTCTGGCGCGAACCCCTCATCCGCTTCATGGATACCCAGCAGCGGGCCCGGCAGCAGCGGCGCGATCGGAAGCACCTGCGCGCGCTCGCTCGCAAGGAGGCTTCCGCCCGGTCCTC
>QKJM01000853.1 GCA_003249315.1 Archangium sp. | reverse complement strand
ACGTGCGCGCCGCCGCCACCCGCATCGCCCCGCACGCCCACCTCACCCCGGTGCTGCGCTCGCGCAGCCTCGACGCCCTCGCCGGCTGCGAGCTGCACTTCAAGTGCGAGCACCTGCAGCGGGTCGGCGCCTTCAAGTTCCGGGGAGCCTGCAACGCGGTGTTCTCTCTCTCCGACGAGGAGGCCGCCCGCGGCGTGGTCACCCAGAGCTCGGGCAACCACGGCGCCGCCGTCGCCCTGGCCTGCCGGCTGCGCGGAGTCACGGCCACCGTGGTGGTGCCGCGCAGTGCCCCCAGCGTGAAGCTGGCCGCCATCCGCGAGTTCGGCGCCCGCATCGTCCCCTGCGAGACGAACCAGGCCGCTCGCGACGCCGCCACCGCCGAGGTGCTGGCCGACACCGGCGGCTGCCTGGTCCACCCCTTCAACGACTCCCGCGTCATCGCCGGTCAGGGCACCGCCACCCTGGAGCTGCTGCAGGCGGTGCCCGGCCTGGACACCGTCATGGCGCCTGTCAGCGGTGGTGGCCTGCTCTCCGGCACCGCGCTGGCCGCGCACGGACTACAACCGTCCCTCCGCGTGCTCGGCGCCGAGCCCGAGGGCGCTCGCGACGCCCACGACTCGCTGAAGTCCGGCGAGCGCATCACCGGCCGCGCCACCGACACCGTCTGCGACGGCCTGCGCGCCGAGCTCGGCCCCCTCACCTTCCACATCCTGCGCGAGCACACCGAGGACATCCTCCTGGTCTCGGACGCCGAGGTGCTCTCCGCCATGCGGCTCATCTGGGAGCGGCTGAAGCAGGTGGTGGAGCCGAGCGCCGCGGTGCCCCTGGCCGCGGTACTGCGCCATCGCCAGCACTTCGCCGGCCGGCGCGTCGGTCTCATCCTCTCCGGCGGAAACCTCGACCTCGACGCGCTGCCTGGCCTGTTCCGGTGAAGTCGCCGCGACTCAGAGCCGCATGAAGAGCGCTCGCCGCACCCACGTCGGCGAGCTGGCCATCACGCTCGGGTACGAGAGAGGAGGAAGGTGGCCCCGCTTCCCACGACGACGACGATGATGCCGAGCAGGAGGCGGTAGTCGATAAGACTCACCAGCACGGCGCCCAGCGCGATGGACGAGACCTGGGGCACCCGCACGAGCACATCGGCCGCCGTGAACACCCGGCCATGGATGTGATTCGGCGAGTTCTTCTGCACAGCCAGGTGGAAGCCGATCAACACCATCGGGATGCCGCCTCCCAGCACCGCACAACCGACGACGGCCGCGGGGAGACCCGGCAGCGCGAGCAGGGCCGCGCCCACCGCCATGAGGACCAGCCCCAGGGCGGTGACCCGCCGCTCGCCATGCACCGGGGTGAGCCGCACCGAGAGCAGTCCTCCGGCGACCGAGCCGAGCCCCTTCACGGTGAGGAGCGCTCCCAGGAACGCCGCCGGACGATGCAGACCCTTGTCCACCACCGCGAAGATGACCGGCTCGAAGAAGCCGAAGGCGAGCAGCGCGCCGCCGAGCGCGAGCACCACATCCCTCAGCGGCGGCGTGCGCCACAGGTGGGCCACCCCCGCGAGCATCTCGGTGCGCAGGTCTCTCCTGGTGGGCGTGGGGGGAGGCTCCTCCAGCCGAACGAACAACACACACCCCGCCGAGACAAGGAAGGTGAGGGCATCCACCGCGGCGACGAGCCCTGCCCCATGGGCCATGTAGAGGGCGGCGCCCGCGGCGGGGGCTGCCAGCAACCCCACCTCCTTCGCCGTGCGGAGGATGGCGTTCGCCCGGCCGAGTCGCTCGGTGGGCACCAGCAGGGTGAGCAGGGCACTGCCCGCCGCGGCGTGGAGGCTGGCGCCGAAGCCCGCACCGGCGAGCAGGAGATAGATGAGCCAGACATGCTCCGGGCCCCGGACCAGGAAGGCCAGACAGACCCAGGCCGCCAGGACGAGGTTCGCGGTGACGAGCAGTGTCCGCCGCCGCACCCGGTCCGTGAGCAGTCCGGTGACCGGAGCGAACACCGCTGGCAACAGGTAGGCGAAGAGGGCCATCCCCGCCGCCCCGTTCGACTGCGTCAGGTCCTTCACCCAGACGCCGAAGGCGAGCCAGAGCGCCGCATCCCCGAAGAGCGAGATGCTGGCCCCCGTAATCCAGAGGGCTTCATCGCGTCCGGTGCCAGTGTGAGTCGAGGACGAAGCGAGTGTGGCGCCTTGGGTCTCGTGCATGGTGTCCCACCGCTAGGAGGCGGCTGCCTGGGGCTGCTTCGCCGCGAAGGCCAGCTCGGCCACCGTCGGGTTGTCGAACAGAGTCACCAGCGAGACGTCCACACCGAGCTCTTCGCGCATGCGCGTCACGATGACGGTGGCCAGGAGCGAGTCTCCCCCAAGCTCGAAGAAGTTGTCATCCCTCTCGACCCGGTCGAGCCGCAATGTCTCCTTCCAGATGGTGGTGATGTGTTGCTCGAAGGTCTCATCCTGGAGCTCAGGTCTGGCGGACATAGCTGTCTCTCCTCGTCCAATCGGGTGTGGGAAGCGCTCCCCGGTCGAGCTTGCCGCTGGGAGTGAGCGGCAACGCCGTGAGAGGAACGAACATGGCTGGCACCATGAAGGTGGGCAGCCGCTCCTGCAGGAAGCGTCGGAGTTCCGCGCTCGCGGGCTCCAGGCCAGGGCTGGCAACGAAGAAGGCCACGAGGCGCCGTGACGCCCCCGACTGTCGCGCCACCACCGCCGCCTGCCGGACGCCGGGATGCTCCATGAGCGCTCCCTCTATCTCGGCCGGCTCGATGCGGTGGCCGCGCACCTTCACCTGGTTGTCGATGCGCCCCAGGAACTCGAGCGCCCCGTCCGGCCGCTGGCACACCAGGTCGCCGCTCCGGTACATCCGCCCCCGGGAGGGCTCCAGCGGGTCGGGCACGAAGCGCTCGGCGGTGAGGTCCGGGCGCCCCCAGTAACCACGGGAGACACCCGCGCCACCAATCCACAGCTCACCGGGCTCGCCCGGGGAAACGGGGCGCCCCGTCTCGTCGACGACGCACACGTATGTGCCCTTGATGGGCTTGCCGATGGGAACACCGTTGGACAGGTCCTCGTCCAGCCCCACCTCGTGAAAGGTCACGAAGGTCGTGGTCTCCGTAGGCCCGTATGCGTTGAGGAGCCGGCAGGAGGGCACGGCCCGACGCAGGGCGCGCGCGTGTGCCACGGACATCACATCCCCACCGGCGACCAGCGTCCGCACCCCTCGCAGCGAGGATACCGCCTCATCCACCTGGGCATGGAACAACGGCATGGTGAGCAACAGGATGGTGATTTCGCTGTCCACGAGCAGCCGGCCAAGCTCGGCCGGTGTCAGAGGCACGGGAGGGGCCAGCACCAGCCGGGCACCGTTGAGCAGGCACGCCCAGATTTCAAAGGTGGCCGCGTCGAAGGAGATGGACGCGTACAGGAGGAACCGGTCGTCCCCTCGGGCCTGGAGGTAGTCCGTGTCCACCACAAGGTTGACGATGTTGCCGTGCTCGACCATCACGGCCTTCGGCCGGCCCGTGGAGCCCGACGTGAACATGACGTAGGCCACTTCCCCAGTGCTCGGCGGTGGTTGCTCCTCGTCCTCGACCCGTCCCACCTCGCTCCCATCCAGCCGCAGCACGGAGGGGACGAGCGACACCAGCCGCTCCGCGCCCCTCGCATCGACGAGCGCGAGCGGGGCGGGGACATCCCGCAGCATCGTCTCCAGCCGCGCCGCCGGGTAGCTGGAGTCGAGCGGAAGGTACGCCGCTCCCGCCTTCAGCGTGGCGAGGAGCGCGATGATCAGCTCGACCGAGCGATTGAGGCTCACGGCGACGGCGGCACCCGGCCCCACGCCCCGGCGACGGAGCTCGTGGGCGAGCCGGTTGGCGCGCCGCTCCAGCTCCAGGTACGTGAGCCGGTGCTCTCCCTGGACGAGCGCCACGGCATCCGGCGTGGCCAGGGCGTGGCGCCGGAAGACGTCGTGGACGCGGGGAAGCTCAGGCATGGCCGCCCACCGGCTCGGGTCGCCCACGGAACAGGTTCAGGTTGCGCTCGCCCACCTTCGCACGCAGGGCCGGGTCATCCACTCCAAGTCCCTCGCGCGGCGCCAGGCACAGCACCCCCACCTTGCCCATGTGCGCGTTGACCTGGACGGAGCGGATCGCCTCGCCCACCTCGTCGAGCGGGAAGACGCGAGAGAGCGTCGGGTGGACGTGGCCCAGGGAGAGCAGGCGATTGGCCTCCATGAACTCCTGGAAGTTGGCGCCGTGGCTGCCGATGATGCGCTTGAGCCTCATCCACAGATAGCGGTTGTCGTACTCGTGTACGTAGCCGGTGGTCGAGCCACAGGTGACGACGCACCCACCCCGGCGTGCCACGAAGACGGAGGCGCCGAACGTCTGACGGCCCACGTACTCGAAGACGATGTTCGGGTCCTCGCCCACGGCGGCACGGATCGCCTTGCCAAGCCGGCGCCAGGAGGAGGGATCCGTCTCGCTCAGGCCGATCTCCCGGCGGTCGATGATGACGTCACAGCCAAGCCGCTCGAGCACCTGCTTCTTGTCGTCACCCGAGACGACGCCGACGGGGATGCCACCACCGTTGCGCACGAGCTGGACGGCATACGCCCCGAGCCCGCCCGTCGCGCCCCAGATGAGCACGACGTCTCCCTGCTTCATGCGGGCGCCACGCTCTCCCACCAGCATCCGGTACGCCGTCCCGAGACACAGGAGGTTGCACGCCGCCTCCTCCCACGTCAGGTGCGGCGGCTTCGGCAGGATCTGCGCCGCCTTCGCCACCGCGAAGTGCGCGAGTCCTCCGAAGTTCGTCTCGAAGCCCCAGGCCCGCTGGGCATTGCTGAGCATGCCGTCCTGCTGGGTGTTGGGCTCCTGCTCGTCGACCTGCACCGGAGTGATGACGACCTTGTCACCCACCTTCCAGTGGCGCACCAGCGAGCCGGTCCTCACCACGATGCCCGAGGCATCCGAGCCCAGCACGTGGAACGGCTGCGCGTGCCGGCGACCCCAGTTGTCCTCGCGCCCGAGCGCATCGAGGAACTGGAAGGTGGGGAGCGGCTCGAACATGGCCGACCACACGGTGTTGTAGTTGATGGCGGCGGACATCACCGCCACCAGCACCTCGTCCGGCGCCAGCTCGGGCATGGGCACCTGACCCACATGCACGCTCTTGCGCACGTCCTTGTCGGTGACTCCCTTGAAGATCTCCTGCTCCCGCCGCAGCAGGTGGGCAGCGGTATAGGTGCTCGGCAATTCCAACCGCAGGAGCTCCTGCGGGGGGGCGTTGGCGATGACGGCTTCGGCGAGGCTGCTCATCGGGAATGCTCCTCTTGCGTGGGAATGGTGGAGTTCGCGGGGGAAGTCCTTCGGGGACGGCGGGCGTCGTGGTGGGTGGACGACTCGGGACGAAGCGCCTCGGTGAGCTGGCCCACCGTCGCCCGGGCCCTCACGGCCTCCACGAGCGCGGGCATCACGTTGCGGCCCGCCAGCGCGTCCTCCCGGACCCGCGCCAGCTCCGCCGTGCAGGGCCGACGCTCGACGGCCCTCAATCGGGTCGTCGCCTTCGCGCTCTTGCGCTCGCGCCGCAACAGCTCGTCCTCGTTCGCCGAGGCAATCGTGTCATGCACGCCCACGCGGGGCCCGGGGTCGCCGTAGGCGATGTTCTCGACCTCGCCCTCCAGCCACCCGTCGCGGATGGCCTGGAGCATGCCACCCCCTTCATCGATGCGCGCCAGCCAGCGGCCCACCTCCCCCTCCAGCTCGTCGCAGATCTGCTCGATGGCCAGTGAGCCGCCCAGGGGGTCCTTGTAGCGACACAGGTCCGTCTCCTCGGCGAGGATCTGCTGCACCCGCAGAGCGATGCGCGCCCCGAGCGAGCCGGGCGTCTGGTGGGCCTCGTCGAAGGAGCAGACGTGCAGGGACTGGATGCCCCCCAGCACCGCCGCGAGGGCCTGGATGGTGCTGCGGGCCACGTTGTTGAGCGGCTCCTGATACGCGAGCGCCGAACCGAAGGTGTTCACCTGGATGCGCATCTGCGTCGAGCGACGCTGGGTGGCACCCCACCGCGAGCGCATGCGCTTCGCGTACATGCGCCGGGCCACCCGGAACTTCGAGGCCTCGGCCAGCAGCTCCATGTGCGTGCCGAAGATGAAGCTGAAGGACGGGGCCACCTCGTCCACGGGGAGGCCCCTCGCGGTGAGGCCCCGCAGGTACTCGTCGGCATCGGCGATGGCGCACGCCACCTCCAGCGCGCGGCTGCACCCCGCCTCGCGTACATGGCCTCCCGAGATGGAGATGGGATTCACATGCGGCAGCGTCCGTACGCAGTACTCGATGAGATCCAACGAGTAGCGGAAGCTCGTGTCGACGTCGTAGATGAAGGCCTTGCGGGCGAGGAACTCCTTGAGGATTTCGTTCTGGAGCGTGCCCCGAAGCTTCGCGGGGTCCACCCCGGACTCCTCGGCCACGACGATCCACATCGCGAGGAGGATGGGAGCCGTCGCGTTGATGGTGAAGGAGACGGACACCTTGTCGAGCGGGATGCCCGCGAAGACGGCGGCGAGGTCTTCCACCGTGGCGATGGACACGCCAACCTGACCCACCTCGTTCTCCGCCCCGGGTGTGTCCGGATCCATCCCGAGCTGGGTGGGAAGGTCGAACGCGAGGGACAGCCCCGTCTCGCCCATGCCGAGCAGGTAGCGGAAGCGCTCGTTGGTGGAGGAGGCCTCGCCCAGGCCAGCGAGCTGCCGCATCGTCCAGCGCCGGGTGGTGTAGCCGGTGGGGTGGAGCCCGGCCTCGTAAGGGAATTCACCGGGTACGGGTGCATTCACGTCTGGACCTCCTTCGAGTCGTTGGTACCGCGGGAGTCACTCACGACGAGCTTCGCGGGGCGCAGCTCGTCAGCCCGGAGCTGCTCGCGGAGCCGGTACTTCACCGCCATGACATCCAGGTGGGCGCCGGGCCGGGGCGTCACCGCGGCCAGGACCGTCACGCCTTGCCCGCCCTGGGTGACCGTCACCTTCGCCTCGCGCACGCCGGGCTGTGCGCACAGCCGGCGCTCGAGTCGGGACGGGTCGGCCACGAGGCCGCTCCAGAAGACCTCCTCGTCTCGCCGGCCCAGGTAGCGGATGCCACCGTCCGCTCCGCGCCAGCCCCGGTCCTCCGTCAGGAGGAGGGCGAGGGAGGCACCTCCTGTGTCGCGCTCGACGGCAAGCGTCCCTGGGACGTCCGCCGGAAGGTCGCGCCCGGTGGCATCGACGACGCGCAACCGGAAGCCAGGAGCCACGTCCACCAGCACGGGCTCTCCTCCCACGGCGAGGCAGGCCTCGTCGACGAGGCCGGAGGCGACGAGGTGTCCCTCGGGGTCTCGGTACTCCACGCGCACGCGCACCCCACGACGGACGAGCTCTCGCACATCGGTCGTCCCCCGGAACTCCCGCACCGGAGTGACCACCTCGACGAGAGAACCCACGTCGTGCCCGTCGGCCACCTTCTCGGCCAGGCGCTGAAGGGCCTCCCCTTCCATGGACACCGCCTCCTCCATCCGCCACGTGGCGGGAGCCCTCGCGGTCCGCGGCGAAGGTGCATGGCGGGTCTCCTCCGGGAGCACCTCGACGCGCGAGAGTGGCTGGTCGGGCTCCTGGAGGACCGCATGCACCGCGTGCGCGAAGTGGGTGACGAACTCCCGGGCGTGGGCGTCGTCGATGAACCGCCGGACGTAATCGGCCCGCCCGTAGAAGGCCCGCGGCTCATCCCGGAGCTGAATCATGAGGTCGAAGGCCTGGGACGAGTTGGGCGCGAAGAAGTCCCACCGCAGGCCGACGTCCGGCAGGCCCGGGATGCCCTCGGGCACCTTCGGCATCGTCGCCGACATGGTGGAGAACGCGCCCCGCGCGCCGCCATGCACGCCCCTGCCCCGCACCTGGTGCAGCACCCGCTGGAAGGGGACATGACGGAACTGGCGGAGAGACCCCAGCGCCTCCCTGGCCGAGCGCAGCAGCGAGCGGAACGAGTCTCCCGGCTCCACCACGATGCCCACCGGGACGACATTCACCGCGAGACCGATGACCTCCCGGTTCTCGACGGAGGAGGTATCCGCGGCCACTGAGATGACGGCGGCCCGATTGCCGTAGGCACCGAGCTGGGCGGCCAGACAGGCCAGCAGTCCACCGAAGAGCGTCGTCCCCTCGGCACGCGCCAGCGCCCGGAGCCGCTCCCGGTCCTCGAGGCCGAGCTCGAAGCGCCCGGTGGCACCCACCCCCGTGCCCGTACCCGCTCCCTCCTGTCGAGGCATGCGCAGGGGTCCCAGGTCGTGCAGTCCCAACCGGTCCCAGTAGTCGCGCACCTCGCGGAGCACGTCCTCGCCGTCCGTCCACCGCGCCTCGGGGTAGTGGAGGATGGTGCTCGATGGCGTACCGCCGGCCAGCAGCTCGCCGAGCGCGCCCACGAAGTCCCGCGCGAGGAGGAACTTCGAGCGGCCGTCGAAGCACAGGTGATGCACCGGGATTTCGAGCGTCTGGCGCCGGGGGCCGTGGACGAGCAGGTGGAAGGCGATGGGGGGCCGGGTGGTGAGGTCCCACGCACGCGGTGGATGCGCGGTGCGCCAGTCCCTCAGCACGGCCGCCTCCGAGCCCTCGGGGCAGGGTGCGTCCTCGCGCGTGAAGTGGAACACCTCCCTCGCCGGCAGGACCTCCAGCTCCAGCCGCCGCTCCCCACGCCTGACGAGCGCCCGCAGCGTCGGGTGACGGTGGACCACGGCCAGACAGGCCCGCTCGATGAGCGTCGCCGGCACCTCGCCAGTGAGCGTCACCGAGAGCGCGCCCGTATTGCAGCAATCCGATAGGAGCTGCTCCTCGTACCAGATGGCCTCCTGGGCCGGTGATAGCGGCTGCCTCATTCCCGTCTCCCCGCGCTACACGAGCCCCAGCTCGGTGAAGGCCTCCCTGCCGCCGGGCACGTCGAGCACGCCCAGCGACTCGCACAGCCGCGTGAGGTGTCGGGTCGCGTTGCGGATCACCGGGATGGCGGCCTGGTCGCCGTAGCAGTCCTCGAGGACCTGGGAGATGTCGTCACCCGGGAGGCCGGCGACCTCGAGCGACCACGCGATGGGCGTGGTGTCCCAGCGCAGACAGGCGTGGGCCAGTCGGGGCAGACAGAGGGCGACGCGCTCCCGCTTCTCCGCGAGCAGCGAGTCCCAGAGCTGCCCGAAGAAGGCGGCGAAGAACGCATGGTGACGCCCTTCGTCACGGGCGTGCTCCTGCACCACCTGCCGCACCACCGCGCAGACCGACGGATCCTTCGGCACCTCGTTCAGGATGGAGGTGACGACGGTCTCGAAGACGATCACCTGGAGGAGCTGGGCCAGCACCGGATCCTCCGGGAGGAGCTGGTGGCCCGTCCCATCGAGCCGGCGCAGGGTGGGGGCGAAGTCGTAGGGCGCGGGGGTGATGCCGGTGGTCTTCACGAACTGCTGCACGACGTCGAGGGACGCCAGGGAGTGGTAGCCCTCGTCGCAGTAGATGGAGAGGGCCTCCAGCCGAAGCTCGGGCGGGAGGGTGAGGCCCGGCAGTCCACGCAGGATGTGCTCGATGGCCCGGTTCACCACCTCCACCTCGAGGTGGGTCGTATAGAGGAGATACTGGTAGAGGTAGCGGGCGACGAGCTCGCGTCGACACGAGGCGGGCAGCCGTTGGACGAGTGGGTGGCGGAGGTGGGGTATCTCCCGCTCGGGGAAGAGGGCCCCTTCCCGCGCCTCGGGGGTGAGGACCGGCCGCTCCCCCGTCCGCACCATCGCCTTGTGGTACCAGGTGTCGACGGACGTTGTCATCGCGTGCCCTCGTGGGAGGGTGGGTTGAGAGGCTGGTTCACGGTTTCCGTTCCTTCGTGCGTGAGAGCGGTCAGCGCGGCTCGTCCGGCCAGCGCCCGTGCGACCGTGGCGACCGCGGGGGCGAGGAGGACCGAGGCGTGGTCTCCAGGGACGGGCTCCACCGTGAGGGACACGCAGAGCCCCACCCAGCTCTCCCGGACGGCCTGGACGGAGTGAGAGGGATTGCCCTCACAAACCAGGAGCCTCGTGGGTACGGGCAGAGAGGACAGGGTGACCTCAGCGCCGAGAACGAGCAGGTGGGCCCAGTCCTCCATCAGGGCGGCGGCCTCGTCGGGCTCGAGCTGGAGGAAGTCGGCCGGGCGGACACCGAAGCCCGCCAGCAGCGGCGCCGCATCGGGGGCCTCCCCGAGTACGCGGGTGAGCCGGGTGGACCGGACCTCGGCGGCGAGCTCGCGCAACCTCTGCCCCGTCGCGCGCAGCGCGTCCCGGTCTTCCTGACGCCGGACGGCCTGAGCGTCGATGAGCTCGATGCGGTGGACCTCGCGGCCGTGGTGGAGCAACCGGCCCGCCACCAGGTACGCGAGCACTCCGCCCAGGGACCAGCCACCCAGCACGAGCGGGCCCTTCGGCGCGGCGAGCAGCACCTGCTTCGCGTAGCGCTCGGCGAGCGCGTCCAGGGACTCCTCCCGCTCATGGGCACCATGCACCCGCTCGCACCCGAGCACGGTGGGCCCGGCCGGGAGCGCGCGCACGAGCGGCTCGTAGCAGGCGAGCGTGCCACCCACGGGGTGGAAGAGGACGAGGGCTTCCGTGCCCTCGCCACGCCGCAGATGCACCAGGCCCGTGGGCTGGCGGCTCGTCCGGGTGGAGAGGTGCGCGGCGAGCAGGGCCGGTGTCGGGTGGGCAAGGAAGGTGCCCACGGTGATGGGATGGCCGAGCTCCCGGGCGATGCGGAACACGGCTCGAATGGCCAGCAGCGAGTGCCCGCCCAGCTCGAAGAAGTCATCGTCCAGGCGCACCTGGGGCACGCCGAGCAGTTCCTCGAAGAGCCGGCAAAGGGCCGTCTCGGTGGGCGTGGCGGGCCGCTCCCCGGTGACCCGTGCCTCGCTCCCCGAGGTGGCGGCGGTGGGCAGCCCGGCCGCGAGCTTCCGGAGCGCCTCCCGGTCCACCTTGCCGTTGCGCGTGAGAGGCAACGTCTCCAGCAGCTCGAGGCGATCCGGCAGGTAGGTGGCGGGCAACCGCCGCTTGAGGAACTCGCGGACGCTGGCCGTCGTGAGCTCTCCCGGCCCGGCACCCGCCGCGGGAACGACGAAGGCCACCAGGGCACCCTCTCCGCTCGCGGTGGTCGCCACGATGGCGGCCTGGGTGATGGAGGGCTGAGCGCACAGCGCGGTCTCGACCTCACCCGGCTCGATGCGGAAGCCGCGCACCTTGAGCTGGTCGTCCATCCGGCCGAGGAACTCGAGCTGGCCATCGTGCCGCAGGCGTCCACGGTCCCCGGTACGGTACATCCGCGCTCCGGGAGTCGAGCGGAAGGGGTCGGGGACGAAGCGCTCGCGGGTGAGCTCCGGGAGGCCCAGGTAGCCGCGACCCACGACCTCGCCACCGATACACACCTCGCCAGCGAAGCCGGGCGGGAGCAGATGCCCCCGCTCGTCCACGATGTAGAGCCTGCCCACGCCCACGGCACGGCCCGCCACTGGAGTCGGCTGGGTCCGGACGTCGACGCGGGTGGTGCAGATGGTGCATTCGGTGACGCCGTACACGTTGAAGGCCCGGGTGCGAGGCGCACGCTGAAGCCGCTCCCACAGGCGCGGCGAGACGCTCTCCCCGCCGAAGCGGAGCAGCGCGGGCGGGTACGGCGTCTCCAGCAGCCCGGCCTCGACGAGCACCTCGAGCTGGCTCGTGGAGCTCTCCAGCACGTCGAGGGCGGTGTCCGGGTGGGTGTTGCGCCGCAGCAGCCCGATGGGGTCCTCGCGCTCCTCCTCGCTCAGCAGGACGAGCGTGTGGCCCAGCGCGGCCAGGGCGAGGAACTGGTTGATGAAGACGTCAAAGGTCACCGCGCAGAGCGCCGCCACCCGCCAGGGCCTGTCGGGCGGCGCATCGGCGTAGGACGGGGCGAGCTGCGTGAGGGCATGCGCCACCAGGCTCCGCTGTTCGATCATCACGCCCTTGGGCCGGCCGGTGGAGCCCGAGGTGAACATCACGTAGGCCAGCTCGTTGCCCGTGGTCCGCGAGGCCGACGCACGGGAGGCCGGCGCCGTCCGCGAGAGTCGGGAGATGGGCAGCACGGGGACTTCGCCGTCATCGAAGGGGTGGGGCGCCTCGTCATCCACCAGCAGGAGCGAGACCCCTGCATCGCGGGCGAGCATGCGCAGACGCTCGGGCGGCGCCGCCGGGTCGAGCAGCAGGAACGCGCCCCCCGCCCGCCACGTCGCGAACATCGCGGTCACGAGCGCCGCGCGCCGGGGCAGGTGGATGCCCACGACGACCTCCGGTTCGATGCCCTGCTCCTTCAGGGCCGCGCCCCAGGCCTCCGCCCGGGAGCGCAGCTCGGCGAAGGTCAGCGAGCCATCCACGGCCCGGAGGGCCTCCTTCCCGGCCTGGGCCTCCGCCAGGGCGGCGAACAGGTCCCACACGCTCGCGGGGCCCGTCCAGACCTCCTCGCCTCCGGAGCCTGGCTCCAGCACCCGCTGCCGGGTGGCCTCCGACAGGAGGGGGGCCTCGCTCACCAGGGACTCGGGCCGCTCGAGGAAGTGCCGGAGCACCAGCATGAAGGACTCCGCGAGCTGCTCCGCCATGGGCCGGGAGAGCTGCGCGGTGCTGTAGCAGAGGTCCCCCACGAGGGCGCCGCCCGCATCCCGGATGATGACGAGCGTGAACCCGAACTGAGACGAGTGCCACGGGAAGGCGAGCGGTTCGACCGCCAGGCCGGGGAGCCGCCATACGGACTCGGGCCTCTGGCGGTTGTAGGCGATGCTGCCCTGGAAGAGCGGATTGCGGGACGCATCCCGGCGAGGACGGATGGCCTCCACCACGGACTCGAAAGGAACGTCCTGGTGCTCGATGGCCCCGAGAACGGACCTCCGCACGGAGGTGAGCAGGCCGCGGAACGAGGTGTCCGGCGTGACGGGGCAGCGCAAGACGACGGTGTTGGAGAAGAAGCCGACGGTGTGTGCGAGCTCCGGCTCGGGGCGGTTGGTGATGATCGTCCCGAGGGCGATGTCGGACTGGCCGGTCCAACGATGGAGCACGACCGCGAGCGCGCCGAGGAGCAACATGAAGGGGCTGGCACCGAGCCGGCGCGAGGACTCCTCGAGAAGCGAGTCCAGTGGCGGCGCGAGTTCGAAGATGACCTGGTCACCCGCGAAGGGATCATCGCTCCGCCGGGTTCCATCCTCGGGGAGCCGCTGAGGCTCGAGGTCCGCCAGGTGCCGCCGCCAGTACTCGAGCCTGGACGGGCCAGCGGGCTGCTGCTGCTGCCAGATACAGAAGTCGGCGTACTGGGGTCCGGTGGGCACGCCCTCGAGGGCGCGCTCGTCCTCGTAGAGCTGCTCCAGATCCGCGGCGAGGACGTGAACGGACAGCTCGTCGACGATGATGTGGTGGAAGGTGAAGAGGACGACGTGCTCGGCCGGAGAAACCTCCAGCACGTCCACGCTCCAGAGCGGTCCTTGCTGGAGGTCGAACGGCTGCTCGGCTCGACGAACCGCCTCGGTCACGGCCCACGCCCGGCGTGCCTCCAGGTCCACACCCTCGGCGCCCGCAAGGCGCAGGAGCACCGCGGGCCCGCTGTCTCCGGCATGGACGAGCTGGACGATGTCCTCGCCCCGGGTCTCGAAGGTCGTGCGCAGCACCTCGTGACGAAGCCGCAGCGCACGCAGGGCACGCTCGAGCCGGTCGAGCTCCAGGTCGCCACGGACGGTGAGGAGCAGCGGCACGTTGTAGGCGGGGCTGTCCGGCGCGAGTTGGTGCAGGTAGTAGAGCCGGCGCTGGGCGGGCGCGGTGGGGAAGACGGTCGCCCCGGTGGAGGCCCGAGCCGTGATGAGCTCGGAGGGGCGAGACCTGGGGGCTGTCGCCGCGCCTACAGGTCGAGCCGGGGGCGGTAGATTTCGAGCCATGTGTTCAGTTGCAGTGCGAGGTCGATGCTCGGACGGGTGATGCCGATGTCGATGCCGGAGGCCTTGCCCTTCAGCACGGCGTTCACGCGCTCCAGGTCCAGCAAGGGACGGATGGGGGCGCTCGGGTCCTCCATCAACCGGGCCAGCCCGTCACGGAGCGCGCGCCGGTAGGAGGGGTCCTGCGTCGTGGGGAACGGCGACTTGACGCGCTGGAGGACGGACTCTGGCAGCAGGTCCTTCACCGCCGCGCGCAGCAGGCTCTTCTCCCGCCCGTCGAAACGCCTCATCGCCCAGGGGACGTTGAACACGTACTCGACGAGGCGGTGGTCGCTGAAGGGCACGCGCCCCTCGAGCGCGACGGCCATGCTGATCCGATCCTTGCGGTCGAGGATGAAGCGCAGGTACCGGGTCATGCTGAGGTAGGTGAACTCTCGGATGCGCCGCTCCTCGGGGGAGTCCCCGGAGAGGTGGGGCACCTCGGTGAGCGCTTCGCGATAGCGAGCGGCCTGGTAGCCCGGGACATCGAGCCGGCGAACGAGGTCGCGGTCGAGCAGCCCCGTCATCATCTCGAGCTGATGCGAGGCCAGGAGCCAAGGGAACGTTCGGGCCTGGAGGTACCAGTCATTGTGGAACCAGAGGTAGCCCCCGAAGAGTTCGTCGGACGCATCACCCGTCAGGGCGACCGTGGAGTGCTTCCGGATGGCACCCGAGAGCTGGTAGAGCGACGTGTACATGTCGCCGCCGGCCGCCGGCTGGTCGAGCGCCCGGATGACCGCGGTGCGAGCGTCCGGGGCGACGAGGTCCTCGGTGCTCACGACGACCTCGGTGTGCTCGGTGCCGAGGTGCCGCACCATCTCCGCGACGAATGGAGCGTCGGGTGTGCCGTGCATCTCGTCCGGACGGAAGCGCTCGGTCTGTCCGGCGTATTCGACGGAGAACGTGCGCAGCCGCTCCCTCCGCCCCTGCCTTCGCATGATGTCCGCGGCGAGCGCCGCGATGGCACTGGAGTCCAGACCGCCCGACAGCAGCGCGCACAGAGGCACATCGGAGACGATCTGCCTCGTGACGGCGTCCTCCAGGAGGGAGCGGACCGTCCGGATGGTGGTCTCGAGATCGTCCCGGTGCTCGCGCGCCTCGAGCTTCCAGTAGCACCGCTCGGTGAGCCCCGCCCGGCCGACCCGGATGATGTGGCCTGGGCGGACCTCGCGCAGGCCCTTGAAGACGGAGGCCCCCGGGGTCGGCGCGAAGGCGAGCATCTCGCGCATCCCCTCCAGGTCCAGCCGCGTCTCCACGTCCGGGTGGGCGAGGATGGACTTCGGCTCGGAGCCGAAGATGACCCCATCCGGGGTGGGCAGGTAGTAGAGCGGGTAGATGCCGAAGCGGTCCCGGATGAGGACCAGTTCCTCGCGCCTCACGTCCCAGACAGCGAAGGCAAACATCCCGAGCAGCCGCTCGACACATGCCACGCCCCACTGCATGTAGGCACGAAGCACGACCTCGGTATCGCTCCGGGTGCGGAACGGGTGACCGAGGGAGCTCAGCTCCTCTCGCAGCTCCTGGAAGTTGAAGATCTCACCGGTGTAGTCGAGCACCGCGGCGAGCTGGTCTCCCTCGTTCGCGAGCATGGGCTGACTGCCCCCCGCGAGGTCGATGACGGCGAGCCGCCGGAAGAGAAGCGCGGCGTGTGGGGAGACCCAGGTGCCCTCGGAGTCGGGACCCCGCTGGAGCAGCGTGGCGGACATGGCCCGCATGACGGCTGTCTCTCTGGTGAGATCCTTCTGGAAGGCAACCACCCCGGCAATACCACACATGACAAGGCTCTCCTGAAAGGAACTGGGAGGCTCCCCATCCAGCACATGCAAGAGGTGAGAGGATGAAGGAACGGCTCCCGTCCGCGCGAACAGGGCAGCCCGGTGCTCAGCCGCCCTCCCCGTCTGAACGACAACTAGGCTGCCACTGTGAGGGAGAATGGGTTGGGGGTGTGTCAAGCAAGTTGTCACCCGCCGTCACAGGAGGAACGGACACCCCGTGGACTGGCGCAACGGACGCCCGGATGAGGCTGGGACCCGCGGGGGCCCAGGTACGTGGGGCTCGTGACCAACGATCGGGCCGCATGCTCCAGGCGAGCTCATAGGTATACCTACGAGTGGCGAGCAGCTCGCGATCCCTGCCGAAGTGCCGATCATCCGGGGTGACGAAGGAGATTCCGCTGTGCAGGTGCTTGCCGTTATACCAACGGACGAAGCGCGCCATCCAGCCGCGGGCCTCCCGGAGTGAGGAGAAGTCCCGGGGGTATGTGCGATGGCTCTTCATGATGCTGAAGAGAGACTCGCAGAAGGTGTTGTCACTGCTCATGCGCGAGCGACTGAAGGAGGGAGTGACACCCAGTTGGTGGAGCGTGGTGTACATCACCGTGCTCCGCATCGGGCTTCCGTTGTCCGAGTGCAGCACCAGGCTCCTCCGTCCGAGGTTGTTCACCTTGTATGTCCTTCGGATGAAGCAGGCCGCGGTGTGCATGGACTGTGCGCGGCTGACGTGCCACCCCATGATGCGGCGACTGAAGGTATCCATCACCAGGTAGAGATAGAACCTGCTCCCGCGCACCGGGCCCCTGAGGTAGCTGATGTCCCAGCTCCAGATTTGATTCGGCTCGCGGGCGACACGGAATTGGGGGGAGCACATCTCGGGGGGGCTGGCCTCCGCACGGGCGGCGGAGCGCCGCCGGGCACGCAGCAACCGGTAGATCGTCGACTCCGAGGCCAGGTACGTGCCCTGTTCCGCCAGCTTCGCCACGAGCTGCCTCGGAGACAGTCCCCGGTACTCCCGGGACTCGAGGAGGGCCAGAATCCGGCGCTGTTCGTCCTCTGAGAGGCGATTGCCTGGGGGGCGATGCCGCAGGGTACGCTGGTCCTCCCAATCGCACTGCTTCCGCCAGCGCAGGATGGTACGAGACGAGATGCCGAGGAGCTGGCAGGTTGCCTCGAGCCGGGCCCCGGCGGCGTGGGCCTCGCGAGTGAGCTCCAGCAACCACTTCCGAGTCTCCCCCGTGTGGACGCGGCCCCGACCTCCCACGCTCGAGGAGGGCTTGTGCAACGCGAGCGACAGGAGCGCCGACAGCTCCGCGAGTTGTCCTTCCTTGCGTCGTAGCTCCCGCTTCAGGAGCTCGATGTGGGTCGTCTGGACGGATGTATCTCGGGAGGGAGCGGGCCTGGCCATGGCGGGCATGGTACCGGGCCCCGGCAGGTCTCAGGAGATTCGGTGGGGAAGGCTATTTGAGGATGACGATGTCGAGCGGTCCTTCCTTGCGAAGGACCTGGATCTCCGCGCCACTCTCGCTCCGGCGGAACCTCAGGTCCGTGGTCGCCTCGCCCACCCGAAGGTCCCGGAGCTCGAACTCGTCGATCCCCAGCGGCAGCGCGGGACGGTCGAGGCGCAGACGTCGCTCGCTCGCCTCGAACGACATCCCGAGCGCCGCCTGTATCAGCATCAGCACGCACCCCGCCGCCCAGGCCTGAGGCGAACAGGCGACCGGGTACAGCGTGGGCCCCTCTCCATGTCGCTTGGGGAACCCACAGAACAGCTCCGGCATCCGATTGAGGTCGAAGAAGCCACTCGCGGCGAAGAGTCCCTCGAAGACCTGGAGTGCCTCCCGCTTCAGCCCGTAGCGCGAGAAGCCCAGCGCCACCATCGCGCTGTCGTGCGGCCAGATCGACCCGTTGTGGTACGACATCGGGTTGTAACGCCGCTCGCCCTCCGCCACGGTGCGGATCCCCCACCCGGAGAACGAACTCGACCCCGTCAGGGTGCGCGCGGTCATCAGCGCCCGCTCCTCCGAGACGATCCGCGCGAAGAGGCAGTGTCCGGGGTTGGAGGTGCGCACCCGACAGGGTTTCTTGTTCCCGTCGAGCGCCAGGGCGTAGGTGGACAGCTCCTCGCACCAGAAGGCCTGCTCGAACCGGATCCTCAACCGCTCCGCCTCCCGTCCCAGTTGCTCGGCGAACTCGTTCCTCCGGAGCATCCGCGCCATCCGCGCCATCATCCGCTTCGCGGCGTAGACATACCCCTGCACCTCGCACAGGGCGATCGGCCCCTCCGCGAGCGTTCCGTCCTCGTGAAACACCGAGTCGAACGAATCCTTCCAACCCTGGTTGCTCAAGCCCCTCCGGGCCCGCTGCCCGTACTCGACGAAGCCATCCCCATCACGGTCCCCGTACCGGTCGATCCACTGCAATGCCAGCTCCAGCTTCGGCCAGAGCTCCTCGATCAGCGCGCTGTCCCCGGTCACCTCGTAGTACTCGCCGGCCAGGAGCAGGAAGAGCGGAGTCGCGTCCACCGTGCCGTAGTAGCGGCCAAAGGGAATCTCTCCCAGCGCGGCCATCTCGCCGCGGCGAGTCTCGTGGAGGATCTTCCCCGGCTCCGCATCCCGCTCCGACTCGAACTCAGTCGCCTGCGTCTCCGCCAGATACCTCAACACACCCCGGGCGAGCGAGGGACACAGCCAGAGCGCCTGGAGGGCGGTGATGATTCCATCCCTCCCGAACGCCGTGCTGTACCAGGGCACACCCGCATACGGATAGGGGCCGGTCGGAGTGTCGGTGACCATCATCCGGAGATCGGAGATCGACCGATGCAGCCACTCGTTCAGCAGCGGGTTCGACGACTGGACGTGGCACTCCGCCGCCTCCTCCTGCTTCATGGACTTCACCGCGCGGCCGAAGGCCGAGTCGTACCCCTCGAGCGTGGGCCGCGGCACCTCCTGCTCGCAACTGACGGTGAGGAAGCAGGTCCGCGCCTCGTGCGAACGGAGCCGAAGCCGGAAGCGGATCTCCGTCGCGGACACCTCGGCCTCCATCGGATCGATCACGATGCGGGTGAACCGCCGGACCCCATCCAGGCCCACGTAGCCCAGGAGGACCTGGTTGCCATCGATTCGCGGCTCGAGCCGCTCTCCCCTTCGCGGACGACGGGAGCCTCGCACCTCGAAGACATCGACGAAGTCGGCGTCGAACTCGTAGGTGAACTCCACCTCGAGCTCCTCGCCCGCGTAGTTGTGGATGCGGAGCCGCTCGTGGCAGACCCCCTCCCACAGGAACTTGGACCGGAAGATGTGACAGGCACCATGCGGCACCGTGACATCCCCATCCACATGGATGTCGGTGTTGGTGAGGTCCACCACCATCAGGGCGTTGTCCACGATGGTCGAGCTGAGCAGGAGCGGCCGCTTGCCACTCATTCGGAGGGTCAAGCTGGAGAGATGGCGGGTGCCCTCGTGGTAGAGCCCCTCCTCCTGCATCCCGATCGGGCGGATGTTCCCGTACTGATCGAACAACGCGAAGGTCTCGCCGTGCTTGAGCACCCTTCCCCGCTCGTCCGCATGGACCGAGGCCGCGAGGATGTAGTGGTGATCTTCGACGTGGATGATCTCTCTCAATGCAGACTCCATGCGGCCTCCTCGCGCGGAGCCGCGGCGAGGAGCTGCCAATAGCGGGCGACGTACTCCTGCGCCATCCGCGAGACCGAGAAGCGACGCTCGAACTCGGCCCGGCAGGCGGTCCGCTCCAGACGTTCGAGCCGCCGACAGGCGTCCACCGCCCCGCGGTGGTCGGCCACCACGAAGCCGGTGAGCCCATCCTCGATGATCTCCGGGACGGATCCGGCCTGCCAGGCCAGCACCGGAGTCCCGCAGGCCATCGCTTCGATCATCACCAGCCCGAACGGCTCGGGCCAGTCGATCGGAAACAGCAGCGCGTGGGCGTTCCCCAGGAACTCGTCCTTCTCCCGGTCGCCGATCTCCCCGATGAACTCCACCAGCGAGGTGTCGAGCAGCGGTTTGATCCGGCTCTCGTAGTACTCCCGGTCGGCCTGGTCGATCTTCGCGGCGATCTTCAGCGGCATCCCGACCTCGCGGGCGATCCGGATCGCCCGGTCCACCCGCTTCTCCGGGGCGATCCTCCCCAGAAAGGCCAGGTACTGTCCCGGCTCGGGATGGAAGCGATAAAGCTCCTCGGGAAGCCCGTGATAGACCGTTCCCATCCAGCGCAGCCATGGCAGCGGCGTGCGCTGGGCGTTGGAGATCGAAACCACGGGCACGTGAGGGTACTCGCGGTAGAGCGGAACGAACTCTGGAAGATCCAACCGCCCATGGAGCGTGGTCAACGCCGGCACGCACGCGCGCCGCGAGAAGGGAAAGTGCAGGTAGTCCAGGTGGAAGTGGATGACGTCGAACTCGTCGGCGCGCCGGTAGACCTCCTCGAGCAGGATGAGGTGCTGCGGCAGTCGATCCACGCAGCTCGGATCGGTGCGGAGCGAGGCCTTGCTCCCAGGTACCAGTCTGGCCCGGGTCACCGAATCTCCGCTCGCGAACAGCGTCACCTCGTGCCCCTGTCTGACAAGCTCCTCGGTCAGGTAGGAGACCACTCGCTCGGTCCCCCCGTAGCCTTTGGGAGGCACACTCTCGTGCAACGGTGAGACTTGTGCGATCTTCACTCCAGCCACCTCCGTCGCCTGCGCCGAAATTGAGAGTGGCCCCTCCACGGGGCAAGGGGATGACGAGCCAGGACGCACGGATGCCAGGCAGGAATGCCAGGGCTCAACCCCCGACCCGGAGCCCGGCATTCGAATCTCGCGAGGGCACATCCTCTGCATGTCGTGCTGTTCACAAGGTGTACGGCAACACAGCCGTCCTGGGAGCCCCTGCCCGATGCCCCGAGCCCGCCAGAAATAGCCTGCCCGTGCGAATAGGAGGAGGAAGGATGAAGTGATGGTTCATTCGCTCGTGCACCTAGAGAAAGCCGTCATCCCCGAGCAGGCGAGCCCTCCCCAGTACCTCTGGATTGGAGACGAGACCCAGACCCGGTTTCGCTGGGTCAGCCCATCGCTCGTGGAGTTCCTCGGCTACTCCGCCGCTGAGTGGAAGAGCGAGCATTTCGTCGAGCGCCTCGTCCACCCGGAGGATTCCTCCCTCCTGGCCGAGGCCTGGCGCCGCGTGGCCGAGACAGGGAGAACCCTCACGGTCGAAATCCGGGTGTCGTCGGCGGATGAAGGCTTCATCCCCTTGTCCGTGCAACTGGACACGTTCCAC
>QKJM01000592.1 GCA_003249315.1 Archangium sp. | reverse complement strand
CTCGAAGAGGATGGCGAAGGACTCGTTCACCGAGGCATCCCCGAGGCGCCGTAGCTCCAGCGGGAGCTGGTCCGACACGTGGGCCAGGTGCTGGGCGTGGCCGTACTCGTGAAGCAGGCTGCCCAGTGCGTCCAGGCCCCCGCGTCGCCGCACCACCAGCCGCACCTCCTCGGGCACTCGCACCGCGGCGACGAAGGGGCGGGCCGCCTTGCCCGGGCGCTCCTCGTCATCCAGGCGGATGTGGCCGGAGGCGGTCGGGTGGAAGCCCCACTCGGTGAGCCAGCGGATGATGGCGGGCAGGGAGTCCTCGCGCCGGAAGAAGGCGTCCATCCACGGGGCACGGGTGGCGGCCTGGAGATCATGCCGTCGCGCGCCGCCGGAGGGCAGGGGGCGCAGGGTGGGCTCCACCTTCTTGAGGACGTAGGCGAGCACGTCGCGGTAGGCGTCCTCGGTGTGTCGGAGCGTCTCCTCGGCGGCCTGGGCCAGCGGCTCCAGGGCGATGCCGGAGACGTCCTCGCGCAGGGCGGGGTAGCTGGGAGCGCCGAGCTTCTCGGCGGTGCGGAAGGAGGCCTCGAGGCGGTCGCCGTAGCGTCCTCGGTTGTCCCAGAGGAAGCCGCCCGTCACCCGCTCGAGCAGGGCGCGGCGGGCGCGATTGGACTCGTAGGGGAGCTGTCCGAGGGCTTCACCGAAGGAGAGGGTCTGGTCATCCACGTCGAGGCGGGAGCGGGCCTCCAGGAGGGAGAGGGCCTCGGCTTCGGGGGCGGAGAGGGAGTCCTCCACCTGGGTGGCGATGAAGTCGCGCAGGAGCTGGAGGCGGCGGACGTCGAGCAGGTTGCCCTTGGCCCGGGCCTTGGGGACGGCCTCGGAGGCGGCGAAGAAGGCCTCGGGGGAGGAGATTTCGGGCCAGTCCTCGAAGAGCGTGCGCAGGGGGAACTCGGCAGAGAGGCCGGCGGCACGGCGGTAGTGGAGGGAGGCCAGCTCGGCCAGGAAGTCATCCAGGCGCGCACGGAGGGAGGAGAGGGGACGGTCCATGGCGTGGCAAGAGGGTTGGACCCTCTCCCTCTGGGAGAGGGACGGGGTGAGGGTATACGCCCCCGTGCTATTCCCCGTAAGCCCCTTCTCGAGGTCCATGAATGAAACGTCGAACCTTCCGAGTCGAATCCACCCACGCGGGCCGCGCGCTGGGCGAGGTGCTGTCGGATGCGCTGAGCCTGCCGAGGGAGGAGGCGGAGCGGCTGGTGGGGGTGGGGGCGGTGTACGTGGCGGGGCGCCGGAGCCGCAGGTGGTGACGGCGGTGCTGGAGGAGGCGGGGCAGAGCACGAGCGAGACCCCCACCGCGCCCCTGGCGAGCCTGCGAATCCTGCATGAGGACGCGGAGCTGCTCGTGGTGGACAAGCCGGCGGGGCTGACGGCGCAGCCGACGGTGGGGCGGGTGGGGGAGAGCCTGGTGGACGTGGTGGGAGCGCACCTGAAGCGGCCGGCGGGGTTGGTGCATCGGTTGGACAGGGAGACGTCGGGGGTGACGGTCTTCGGGAAGACGCCGCGAGCGACGACGGCGCTGGCGGAGGAGTTCCGCGAGGGCCGGGCGCGCAAGCGCTACCTGGCGGCGGTGGGTCCGGTGTCCCTTCCTCCTCAGGGGACGATCGACCTTCCCCTGTCGAAGGATCCGTCCCGACCGGGGCGCTGGCGGGCGACGCGGGCGGCCAACGGGATTCCGGCGCTCACGGAGTACCGCGTGCTGTACGCGGGGGAGGACTTCTGCCTGGTGGAGCTGCTGCCTCGGACGGGGCGCACGCACCAGCTCCGCGCGCACCTGACGGCGCTGGGGGCGCCCATCCTGGGGGACAAGCGTTACGGGGGCGCGGCGGATGCGGGGGGGATTCCGGCGCCGCGGTGCCTGCTGCACGCACAGGCCCTGGAGCTGGTTCATCCGCGCACGGGGCGGCCGGTGCGCTTCGAGGCGCCGGTGCCGGAGGATCTCCTACGCTTCTTCACCTCGGCTGGGGTGGACCCGTCCAGAACGGGTGACCTCGGAAAGCCTCAGCATCGGTGAAAGCCTCTCAAAACACCTGCCACGCATTGGGCCGAGGGCCCCTAGCCTCCTGAGTCATCATTACTATTTTCCGCTCCCATACACCCCTACCGGGCTCCCTGGGAGCATGTCATGCGTTGGCCGTTTTCGATCCTCCACCTCTCCGATCTCCACTTCGGCCCTCATGGCCGCTTCGCCGGCCAGGACATGAAGGAACTCGCGAGGCGCTTCCACCAGGCGATAGAACAGGCGCGGGGAGAGCTCGGCTGGGCGGAGCCCGTCGGCCTCTGCATCGTCACCGGAGACCTCGCGGAGGCCGCCCGGCCCGCCGAGTACGCGCAGGCGCTCGAGTTCTTCAAGGCGCTCACCGGCGCGATGGGGCTCGCCCGGAGCAGGGTCCTCTTCACCCCCGGCAACCACGACGTCTCCTGGAACCTCACCCGCCGGGTGGAGCTCGAGCAGAACGACGAGGGCTTTGGCGAGGAGGAGCTCGAGCGGCGCATCCAGTCGGTCAAATTCGAACACTTCGAGAAGCGCTTCCTCCTGCCCTTCCACGGTTACGGCGAGGACGGGAAGCTCGCTCAGCTCCCGCATGTCCAGTCCCTGGGCCATGGCGCCTTCATCCATGCCTTTCCGGACGAGCGGCTCGCCGTGGCGACCTTGAACTCCTGTGAGCGCGAGTCCCACCGCCGCCAGGGTGGTTTCCTGAGCGACACCCAGGCCCAGGCGCTGATGGACAGGTGGCAC
>QKJM01000029.1 GCA_003249315.1 Archangium sp. | reverse complement strand
CCCGACCTCCCACCTCCACCACCACCACGCAGTTGATGAGGTTGCCGTCTCGATCGACCCCTCCCTCGAGCCCCACTCCCAGGCGGGCTCCCGGCACCGCCGCGAGCGCGGCTCGGGCCCGGTTGCGCGCCCCCGTCGCCGTTTCTTCCTCTCCGATGGGTTGGTCGGGGACTCCGCTCGGGGCCTCCACCGCCACCACTTCGCTGTTCGGGAAGGCCTTCTCACTCACGACGCGCACCGCCGAGCTCTTCGCCGGGTTCTTCGAGCCTGCTGCGATGATGAAAGACATGGCGTACTCCCTCGCCTTGGTTCGTCGGCCTGGTCAGCGTCTCCTGGCCTCTCTCGCCACGCTCGGCTCCTCCACGAGCCGCCGGACACCCGCCGCACCAGAACGTTTCGTGTCCCCCCCGTGTTCACTGGGGGTGGATGCCGGTTCGAGGGCTCGAAACGACCGAGCCGCCGTGGCCTCCCTCCCTGCTCGCACCGCGGTGGATCAGGCGGGGGGCTACCAGACTGGTTGTCCCCGTCAACAATGTCTTCATGCGCTACTCCCTCCCGCCGAGGATGCGGTATAGGTCGCTGCCCCCCAGTGTGTCCCACTCGGGGCCTCAACCGCGATGACGCGAGACTCCACTGACATACCGCCCGCCGGCGGATCGACGCTCCGGCCTGCGCCCGATGACGCGCGCGAGGCTGCCGAGGCAGAGTCCCTGGGCCTGGAGGCCCTGGACTCCCTCGAGACGCTTTCGGTCCCCGAGCCCGCGGAGGAGAACCCTGAATCCATGGCCGCTCTGACGGAGACTCTTCCCGAGGATACCTTCTCCGACTCCGACTTCGTTTCTCCTACCTCCTCCCTCCGGCCTCCGGACATCGATCCGGACAAGCTCGACCCGGATGCCCTCAAGGTCATCCACCGTCTCCTCGCCCACGGCCACCAGGCCTACTTCGTGGGTGGGTGCGTGAGGGATGTGCTCCTCGGCAAGACCCCCAAGGACTTCGACATCGCCACCAGCGCCCACCCCGGCGAGGTGCGTGCCATCTTCCGCAACTGCCGCCTCATCGGCCGGCGCTTCCGCCTCGCCCACGTCTACTTCAAGGGCGGGAAGATCATCGAGGTCTCCACCTTCCGCGCCAACCCTCTCGAACTCGACGCCTCCACCTCCGAGGCTCCCGAGGCTCCCGAGGGCGCCGAGAACGGTGAGGCCGAGGAGTCCAGCGAGTCCTCCGAGGAGTCGCAGGATCTCCTCATCACCCACGACAACGTCTTCGGCACCGCCGAGCAGGATGCCCGCCGCCGCGACTTCACCATCAACGGCCTCTTCTATGACGTCACCGAGGGCCGGGTGATCGACTACGTCCGCGGCCTGAGGGATCTCGACGAGTACTACATCCGCACCATCGGCGATCCCGAGATCCGCATGCGTGAGGATCCCGTTCGCATCCTCCGCGCCGTGCGCTTCGCCTCCAAGCTCGGGCTGGACATCGAGTCGCGCACCTACGCCGCCATGGAGGGCGCCGTCGAGGATCTCGCTCGCTGCGCCCCCGCCCGCCTCCTGGAGGAGACCTTCCGCCTCATCCGCGGCGGCGTGGCCGCACCCAGCCTCAGGCTCCTCGACGCGCTCGATGCCCTGCGCATCCTCCTGCCCCCTGTCGCCGCCTACTTCCAGCAGCACGGCCGTCGCGGTCGGGAGGCCTTCTTCTCCTTCGCCGAGGCCCTCGATCGGCACGTCTCCTCCGGCGAGCCCCTGGATGACGCCATCCTGCTCGCCGTCCTGCTCGTTCCCATCGCCCGCGATACCCCCGTCGAGGCCGAGGAGCCCGGCGCCAAGCCCTCCATCTCCCAGGGCATCGAGGAGCTGCTCGCCGAGTTCGTCCAGACCGCTCGGCTCCCCCGCCGCATCGCCGAGCGCTGCCGCCTCCTCCTCATCGCGCAGCGAACCCTCTCCGGCGAGCGCCGCCGCCGCACCGGCGCCTTCCGCCGTCACTCCCTCTTCGAGGACGCCCTCACCGTCTTCTCCATCTCCGTCGAGGCCTCCGGCCTGCACCGCGAGGCCCTCGAGGCGTGGAAGCGCGGGGAGGTTCCTTCGGTCAAGCCCGAGGGGACCGCCGAAGGGGAGGGGGCTCCTCGCAAGAAGCGCCGCCGTCGTCGTCGCTCCCCTCGCCGCGCCGGTGAGGCCGCGGCTTCCGAGTCCTCCGACTCCGCTGATTCCGCTGATTCCGCCGAGTCTTCCTCCGATGAGGAGGGGGCTTCCGACGTCGCGGAGGTCGTGTCCGAGTCCGACGAGTGAGCCCGTGCTCGTGATGCCTCGTCCTGGTTTTTTTTCAGGGGGAGCGGGGGGTTGTACGGGTCTGGCTCGGGGGGCGTGACACCCTCACCCCGTCCCTCTCCCGGAGGGAGAGGGGTTCTTCTCAGCGTGGTTTTCGGGGGGGCTTGGGTCTCTCGGGCTCGTCGCTCCCCGCGATGTCCGCTGTCGTCACCGCCTTCGTCCCGTATCGCTCCGCGATCCGATCCAGCGCCGCGTTCAGCTTGTCGCTTCGCTTCGGCGCCTCCGTGAACAACCCGAGCTGCGGTCCTTCGCCCGTCCCCAGCTCCTGCACCGATACGCCCGTCAGCCTCACCGGGCGATCCTCGTGCGTCTTCTCCAGCAGCTCCCTCACCACCCGGTAGAGCGTCTGCCCATCGTCCGTCGCCGAGGGCAGCGTGCTCCTCCTCGTGAGCAGCGTGAAGTCCGAGAACTTCACCTTGAGCTGCACCACCCGTCCCTTGATTCCCGCCCTCCTCAAGCGTCGGCCCACTCGCAGCGCCTGTGCATGCACGTGCGGTGACAGGGCCTCCACCCCCGTCAGGTCCTCGTCGAACGTGTCTTCCGCCCCCACGCTCTTCGCCTCCCGGTCCGGCACCACCCCCCGCGGATCAATCCCGTTCGCCAGCTCCCACAGGTGTCGGCCGCTCGCTCCCCACCGCATCTCCATCCACGCCGCGTCCTTCTCCGCGATCTGTCCGATCCTCTCCAGCCCCGCCCTCTTCAGCGCCTCCTCCGTCTTCGCCCCCACACCCCACAGCCTCCCCACCGGCAGCCCCGCGAGGAATCCCACCGTCTCCTCCGGCCGCACCTCCCGCTGCCCGTTCGGCTTCGCCAGATCCGAGGCGATCTTCGCCACGAACTTCACCGAGGAGAGCCCCGCCGATGAGGGCAGCCCCGTCTCCGCCGCGATCTCCTTGCGGATCCTCCTCGCCATCTCCCCCGGCGCTCCGAACAGCCCCACCGACGCCGTCACGTCCAGGAAGGCCTCGTCCAGCGACAGCGGCTCCACCAGCGGCGTGTATCGCTCGAAGATGCCGAATACCTGCTCGCTCGCCTCGCTGTAGGCCGCGAACCTCGGGCGCACCACCTTCGCGTGCGGCGCCAGCTTCAGCGCCCTCGCCATCGGCATCGCGCTCTTCACCCCGTACTTCCTCACCTCGTACGAGGCCGCCACCACCACACCCCTCCGCGCATCCCCTCCGACAATCAGGGGCTTGCCTCGCAGCTCCGGGTTGTCCCGCTGCTCCACCGACGCATAGAAGGCGTCCATGTCCACGTGGATGATGGCCCGCATCGCTGGCTTCACCGTATCCGTCCCCTCTGACGCTTCCTGCCCGACATGAAGACCCTCACCGAATACCTCACCTTCCAGACCCGACAACGTCGCGAGCTCGTCCGCATCACCGACTCCGTCGCCGAGGCCGTCCGCAAGAGCGGCATCCAGGAGGGCATGGTCCTCGTCTCCGCCATGCACATCACCGCCGGCGTCTTCGTCAACGACGACGAGCCCGGTCTCCACGAGGACATCTGGGAGTGGCTCCAGCAGCTCGCCCCCGCGGGCCCCGACTACCGCCACCACCGCACCGGCGAGGACAACGGGGACGCCCACCTGAAGTCCCTGCTCATCCACCACCAGGTCATCCTCCCCATTACCTCCGGGAAGTTGGATCTCGGCCCCTGGCAGCAGGTCTTCTACGCCGAGTTCGACGGGCAGCGCCGCAAGCGGCTCGTCATCAAGGTCATGGGCGAGTAGGGGAGAGGTGGTGCTTCTCCAGCACCTTCCTCAGCTCCTCGGGCAGGGGGCTCTCGACGCGAACCTCCTTCCCCGTCACCGGGTGCTTCAGCCCCAGCTCCCTCGCGTGCAGGAAGAAGCGTCCCAGCTCCGGCTCCTCCCTCCCTCCGTAGAGCGTGTCTCCGACGATCGGCGCCCCCACCGCCGCCAGGTGCGCCCTCACCTGGTGCAGCACTCCCGTGTGGATTCGCACCTCCACCAGGCTGTACTCCCCCTCGCGGCCCAGCACCCGGAACTCCGAGTGGGCCTCCCTCGCCCCTTCGCCCTCCTCCAGCGCCGGCTCCACCCGGTCCGGGTGTCTCGGGTGGTGTCTCAGCGGAAGCTCGATCTCCCCCTCGTCCGCCAGCGGCCCCGTCACCAGCGCCAGGTAGCGCTTGTCCACCTCGCGCCCTCCGAACGCACTCCGCACCGCCTCCCACGCCTCCCGCGTCCGCGCCGCCGCCATCACCCCGGAGGTCTCGATGTCCAGCCGGTGGCACAGCCCTCCCTCGCGCGGATCCTCCGAGGCCTCCGCGCACTCGGGGAAGCGCGCCACCAGCGCGTTGGCCACCGTGCCCGTCTCTCCCGGCTGCAGCGGATGGGACGGCCTGCCAGCCGCCTTGTCCACGAAGACCAGCGCCTCGTCCGAGTACAGCACCCCCAGCGGGGCCTCCGGCTCCGGCACCACTTCGCGCCGCTCCTCCGGCACCACCACCGTCACCTGCTGTCCCGCCGTCACCAGCAGCCCCTTCTTCGCCGGCCGGCCTCCCACCTTCACCGCGCCCGCGTCGAAGAGCTTCTTCAGCTTCGCGCGCGACAGCCCCAGCGCCTCTCCCACGAAGAGGTCCACCCGCTGCCCCGCCTTCCCCTCGTCCACCACCAGCGTGTGCGTCGTCGTCTCGTTGGTTTTCACTCGGCGAGTGCCTCGTACACTTCCTCCGCCGTCTGGAACCGGTCGTCCGGCTCCTTCCGGATGAGGCGATGGGCCACCCGCGCGAGCTGCGCATCCCCCCCCAGGTTGATGGCCAGCAGGGGTGGTGGCTCTGTTTCCAGCACCTTCTGCCACAGTGCGACCGGAGTTTTCGCGTCGAATGGTGGCCGCCCGCTCAGCAACTCGTAGAGGATGACCCCCAGGCTGTAGAGGTCCGCCCTCGCGTCCAGCGGCTCGCCCAGTATCTGCTCCGGCGACATGTAGCGGAACGTCCCGACGATCCGCCCCTCCATCGTCATCCCCGCATCGTCCGCGAGGATCTTCGCCAGGCCGAAGTCCATCAACCGCACCTGGCGGTCCTCGTCCACCATGATGTTGGAGGGCTTCAAATCCCGGTGTACCACCCCGTGCGCGTGGATGTAGGCCAGGGCCTCGCACACCTGGAGCAGCGAGTCCTTCAGCCGGGCCACCCGCTCCGGTCGGTTCAGCTCCTCCTGCCGCTCCACCGTCTCCCTCCGTACGGGCACCGGGTCCGCTCCCGCCACGTCGTACGGCATCTCGAGCTCCAACCGGCTCCACGTCTCCGAGCTCGTGTCCGAGCTCGAGTTCGAGCCCAGCCAGGGCTCCACCGGCACCGGCAGCGCCCCCGAGTTGGAGGCCCCGAAGCGGATTTCCCCCATGTCCTCGCTCGGCGCCTCCTCGGCGAAGGCGGACAGGTCGAACGGCGAGTCGCCGTGCTCGTTCGTCCCGTCTTCCAGGCTCTCTTCCTCCGAGAGCACCTGCCGTATCGGTTCCGCGCGCGAGCCCGGCGTGTGCAGCGCGTCGCTGTTCAGC
>QKJM01000185.1 GCA_003249315.1 Archangium sp. | reverse complement strand
TACGTCGAGACTTTTCTCGATGGCGAGATAGAGCTGGTGGACGAAATCGTTCTTCGTATGTCCTGCCGGCAGCTTGCTGTAGAAGTGGCCCTCTTTGGTTCGAGGGGTCTTGTACAGGAAGATCTGGCGTTCCTCGAGCCCCTTGAGGTTTTGTCTCTCGAACGAGATCCTCTTCAGCCCCACGGGGATGACCGGCTTGGGTTTCGGATTGTTCGGTGCGCCCACGAAATGGGGCAGTTCGTTCTGGCCGATGAATTTACTCGCGAGAAAGGCCGGGCTGAGTAGAAGGAGCCCGCAGTCGCAGGCTCGAAGGGCCTTCTCGATGCTCTCCCGCCACTTGGCTCCCACCAGGAGCTCACGGTCGGTCCACAGGGTGCAGTCGTAGCTGGAGGATGAGTTGAGTTCGATTTTCAACTCATTCACGAGCGCATCGAAGAGGTGCGTGTCTTCATGGGCGTAGGAGACGAAGACGCGGACGGCTCGCCTTCCTGTAGCCAGGGCGCTCCCGGTGGTGGGGATTCCCCGAGTGGGGACGAAGGGCCTGCCCGTGATATCGGAGGTGCGCTGCTCGGAGTACTGCTCCGCCTGCATTACGGCGGGATCGGGTCCGGTGAACCAGCAGATGCGTTCATTGGGCGGGTTCTGCTTCTTCGTGTCCACATGGAAGCGAAGACCGATGTCGGCGCGGCCCTCTCCCTTCGCGGCATCGTTGAGACGCTTGCGGAAGGAGGTCAGTGCGGTCTGGGCCTTCTTCGGCTCCATCTCCGGGAAGAGCTTCGCGAGGCAGTCGGACAGCCGGATGTGCTTCGTGATGGCGAGATCGAACAAGGCATCGAGGCGGTCCCGGTCGGACTTGCCGAGCTCCTCGTGCCAGGGCTCAGCGGCTGAACGGAGGGCCTCACCGAAGAGGATGGGGTTCGCGGACATTGACGCAGGATGCCCGGCGACCCGTCCCCGGGCAAGAGCCTCTTTGACGATTTTGACGATTCGTTGATGAATACCTCCGAGTCGCGATGGCGATGTGTGGTAGCTGCCTACTTGTACTCCGCCCCGAAATTGCCTCCTGCCTCGTCCTGTACCTCAGAGGTCGGGGCAGGCACCATCTTGGAGGGAAGTCGCTCATGAGCCGTCGAGAGTGTAGCCGTTCTCCTGCTTTCCTCCGAGGTAGTATGCGTGTAGGTTCTCCAGAATGAGAGCGACGGGGTGCTTCGTGGGCGCGGGAGTGGTGGCATGAGCCAACGGAGCCTGACCGTGGACGTGATGGACCTGTTCGCGCGGTTTCGGGCAGGCACCCGCTCTCCCAGGGAGAAGGAACTCCTGGCGGTTGCCATCAATGCGATCCTCTTCATCACATCGACGGGGCAGAGATACGCCTTCGAGGACTTTCTCGAGCAGCTCGAGTCCGATGCTCCTCCGCCCGTCGTGGCTTCATTCGGCACTCTGGCGGAGGCGGAGGCGTGGTTGCGCCAGCACTCGGAGCCACCCGACTCCGCCTATGTGCTGATCGGAGACACGTACCATGTCGTCATGTATCTCCGAGAGACGAACCACCGCCGCCTGATTCCCCACCCCGTCATCGAATTCCATCTCGGTCAGCTCAAACGTGACGGAATTCCTCCGGCCGTGGCCTCTTTCAATACACAAGAGGAGGCGGAAGCCTGGCTCGATGCGCAGACCGAGCCTCCCAGACAAGCCGTCCTGCGGATTGCCGGAGAAGACCACCTCGCGGTGTGTCATCGAAACGTCAACCACCGCGCGCTCTACCCGTTCTCCATGGCCGTGGAGATGGAGGACGAGCTCCCTCGCGAGCCGTAGCGCCCACGGTTGGGGAGGCTCGCGCACACCAGTTCCACTCAAATTGTACACCTGGGCCGCTGCTCTCCTGCCGTCAACGCAGGGCCGGGAGGTCCACCAGGGCTGTCGTGGACACGCAACCGTGACAAGCTCGCGCCCCACCTACCTGGAGAGGAGCGAGTCATGTCCCCACACACGCCGCGCAACATGACCGACTACGAGGCCACCCGCCGCGAGTTCCGCTGGGAGCGCCCCGAGTCCTTCAACTTCGCCACGGACGTCATCGACCGCCATGCCGCCGAGCGCCCCGACTCCCCCGCGCTCCAGTGGAGCGACGAGGCGGGGCATTCGCAGGTGTTCTCCTTCCGGGAGCTCAAGCAGCACTCGCTGCACGCGGCCCAGTTCCTCATGAGCCTGGGGCTGCGCAAGGGGGACCGCGTCTTCGTGATGATGCCGCGGATCCCCGAGTGGTGGTTCCTCATCCTGGGCTGCATCCGGGCCGGCATCGTGTTCATGCCCGGCACGCCGATGCTGACCACCAAGGACATCCGCTATCGCCTCATGGTGGGCGAGGCCAGCGGCGTCATCGCCGACGCGAGCTGCCTGGACAAGTTCGAGGGCCTGACGGGCACCGGCCGGGTGCAGACCTGGGTCGCCGTCGGCCACGCGCCGGCTCCTTGGGTACGCTACGAGCCGGGCGGCTCGGGCACCGGCTCGCACGGCATGGCGTTCCCTCCCACCCTCGCGGAGGATCCGCTCCTCATCTACTTCACCTCGGGCACCACCGGCATGCCGAAGATGGTGCTGCACACCCAGGCCAGCTATGGCATCGGCCACCAGGTGACCGGCCGGTACTGGTTGGACCTGACGCCCGAGGACAGGCACCTCACCCTCTCGGATACCGGCTGGGCGAAGTGCGCCTGGGGCAAGCTCTTCGGCCCCTGGATCCAGGGCGCCTGCAACGTCGTGTACGACTTCCGCGGCCGGTTCGACGCCGTCCGGGTGCTCCGCATGCTCGAGCAGCAGCGGGTGACGACGTTCTGCGCCCCTCCCACCGCCTGGCGGGCCATGGTGCTGCAGGACCTGTCCCAGTTCGATCTCTCCTCCATCCGGCACGCCGTGAGCGCGGGCGAGCCGCTCAACCCCGAGGTCATCGACTCCTGGAAGGCCGCCACCGGCCTGCACATCCGCGAGGGCTACGGACAGACCGAGACCGTCCTGCTCGTGGGCATGTTCCCCGGCGTGGAGCCTCGCGTGGGCTCCATGGGCAAGCCCTCCCCGGGCTTCGAGGTGGCGGTGATCGACGGCGAGGGGAACCCGGTGCCGGTGGGCCAGGAGGGAGACATCGCGGTGAGGGTGAAGCCCGAGCGGCCCGTGGGGCTCTTCCAGGGCTACCTCGGGGACGACTCGGCGAACCTGGCCTCCTTCCGGGGAGACTGGTACGTGACCGGGGACCGGGCGATGCAGGACGCCGACGGCTACCTCTGGTTCGTCGGCCGACGGGATGACGTCATCAAGACGTCGGGGTACCGCGTGGGCCCCTTCGAGGTGGAGTCGGCGCTGCTCGAGCACGCGGCCGTCGCCGAGTCGGCCGTGGTGGGCGTCCCCGATGAGCGCATCGGCCAGCGCATCAAGGCCTTCGTGGTGCTGGCCCCCGGCTACACCGGCTCGCAGGCGCTGGCCGAGGAGCTCCAGGAGCACGTGAAGAAGACGACCGCCCCCTACAAGTACCCTCGTGAGTTGGAGTTCGTCACCGAGCTCCCCAAGACGGTCAGCGGGAAGATCCGCCGCACCGAGCTGCGCGCCTACGCGCTGGAGAAGGCGAAGAAGGACTGAGGCTCGCGCACCTCAGCCCTCTCCTCGGCTACCGCGGCGTGGCGGTCCTGGGCACCTCGGCCCAGAAGACGCCGCGGATGTCTCCGGGCGAGAAGCCGGTGGCCCGGTCCTCCGGGTAGGCTCGCTGAAGCAGCTCCCGGACTTCCGGAGCGAGCTGCTCCGTGGCCCCGTGACAGGTGGTACACGGCGCCGCGGTGGGGATGGGCCTCAGCAACCCCACCTTGTCTCCCAGGTCCACCTCCACCGGCCGCACCTCGTCGATCTTCTTCCCGGCCCACTCGTCCAGGTAGGGCTTCACCCACTCGCGCGGCGCGTTCGCCGGGTTGCGCAGCCGGTGGCTGGTGCGGCCCACCTCCATCCCCTGCTCGGCGACCACCTGGGCTGTCAGGGCCTGGGCCTCGTCCCGGCACACCGTGAGGGCCGCGGTGGGGCCTCCCTCTTCCATGGCCTTGCTCAGCCTCTGGAAGAGCCGCGCCTGCAGGGCCTGGAGGGCGGCGTTCCCTGCTTCGATCGCCGCCTCGGGCGGTGGCTCCGGCCGGGCGGGCGCGGTCGTCGTACACCCCAGGCCCCCCGCCATCAGCAGGGCCGCCAGCTTCCATCCATCTCGCATGTTCTTTCCCCTCTGGGTGGCAACGTCGGAGTGGGAGTCCGGCGGGCCGAAAAGGATTCACCCACCGCCAGTGCTACCATGGGGCTTCGTCATGCACATTCCGCCCGTCTACCGCCGCTGGGTCACCTGCCCAGAGCCTCGTCCCGAGGCGAGCCTGCGTCTCTTCTGCTTCCACTTCGCCGGCGGAGACGCCTCGCTCTTCCGGGTGTGGGCCACCCGGCTGCCCCCCTCCATCGAGGTCTGCCCCATCGAGCTGCCAGGCCGGGCCTCCCGCCGCGACGAGCCCCCCATCACCCGCTTCCCGGAGCTGCTCGAGCAGCTCGCCCGCCGGGTCCGCCCCTTCCTCAACCACGCCCCCTCCGCCTTCTTCGGACACAGCTTCGGCGGCATCATCGCTTTCGAGCTGGCGCGCTGGCTGCGGCGCGAGGGCGCTCCCCTTCCGGTACGCCTCTTCCTCTCCGCCTGCCCGGCGCTCCACGTCCGCACCCGGCCCGCTCCCTCCATCAGCCACCTGTCGGACTCCGAGTTCCTGTCGGAGATCTCCTCCCGGTTCGGCGCCCCCAGGGAGGTGCTGGAGACTCCCGAGGTCCGGGACACCGTGCTGCCCGCCCTGCGCGCGGACCTGCTCGTCGCCGAGAGCTACCACTACTCCCCCGAGCCGCCGCTGGACGTCCCCATCTCCTCCTTCGGCGCCTGGGAGGATCCCGAGGTCAGCTCCGACGAGGCCGCCGCCTGGCGTCAGCAGACCACCTCGGACTTCCGCCTCCGCATGCTGCCCGGCAACCACTTCTTCCTCGCCGCCGAGCGGAAGCGGCTGCTCGAGTCCATCCTCGAGGACCTCGCGCCCGCCCCGCGGGATGCCGCCTGAGCCGGTCCAGGGGCCGCCCTCAGCCGGTGGTGCTCCACTTCGAGTGGCGGCCGAAGCGCTGGCGGATGCGTCCCAGTGGCGCTTGCAGTTCCGACTCCTCCAGCCGGGCCACGCTCCACTCCACTCCAGAGGCCACGTCCGACACGACGACGAAGGGCACGGGGATGGGCCTCACATGGTGGATGACGCTCAGCGTCATCCGGAGGAAGGGGGAGGTGATGACGAAGGCACAGCCGAGCAGCCTCTTCTGCATGGATGCCGCGTGCGTCTCCAGCCACTCGGCCAGTCGCCAGCGCTGCGCGGCCGTGGGGACGTCCAGGCGGCTCAGGTCGACCACGAGGACGTACCGCTCCTCCCCCTCGAGGAACGCGCTCGCCTGGGCGAGAAAGGCCTCGAAGTCCGCGTCCGTGGCTCGTCCCGAGAGCCGGGAGATGAGCAACGGCCAGAGCGAGTCGTCGGTGGTGGGGGACTCATGCATGCCTCTTCCTCGCCCCTGAGAGTAACCCGTACGAGTGACGGGGAACAGCTCGAGGGTTCCTCTCGTGCTTCCGCTCCTGCTGAAATCTTCCAGCCCGGTCTCGGGTTGAATCCCTCCTGTCTCGCCCCTCGTCTCCGAGCGGATTCTCCGGTAGTCCCCGGGGGCCAACGTGTCAATGAAGGGGAGTCTCCTGGATGTCCGATACCACCGCACTGCTCGAAGCCCTTCGTGAAGCCGCCCGCCCGGGAATCTGGTCCAACGGGG
>QKJM01000034.1 GCA_003249315.1 Archangium sp. | reverse complement strand
CCTGCATGCCCTCCACCGTATAGCTGCGCGTGGACTCCACCAGCAGGCGCTCTCCCTCGATGCGCAGCGTCAGCAGGCCAGGGGGAAGTCCCTCGAGACGGATGGAGTCCTCCTCGCCTCCACCCAGCAACCACGTGCCCTCGGGCAGCTCGAAGGGGGTGACGGTGCCCAGGTGCTCGAATTCGAAGTGCATGGTCCAGGCAGGCTCAGCAAGCCCGGTGCCGAGGCGAGCCGCCGGGTTTACGGGCCTTTACCGGTCGCTGACCGTCTCGTCTCCGGCCTGCCGTCCACGTCCGTGGACGGTGGGCCTTCCCCGAGACATCGGACGGAGGTGCTCCTAGGATTCACGGCCCCGATGCGTGCCTCCACCCGTCTCGTCTCCTCGTTGCTGATGTTCTCCCTGCTCGCCACCGGCTGCCGCGACGAGCAGGCTGGCCCCAAGCCAAGGGTGAAGCCGCCGCCCCCTCCCGCCCAGGCCCGTGTTCTGGCCGCCGCGCCGGAGGACCTCACTTTTCGGAGCGGGGCGACGTTCGCCGGGGGGGCGGTGCGCTATCTCGGCAGCCGTGTCACCCCCGAGCGGGCGCGGCCGGGCCAGCCGGTGCGGCTCGCGCACTATTTCGAGGCCCTGCGCCCTCTGCCCCGGGGGTGGGACTTCTTCGTCCACGTGGTGGCGCCGGACACCGGGCAGATGCTCGTCAACGCCGACCACGGCTTCGCGGGTGGCGCGGCCCCGTTGGGCTCCTGGCCGGTGGGCAAGGTTGTGGAGGATGTCCACACGGTGGACCTGCCACAGGGGCCTGCCCGGGTGGTGCTCGGCTTCTGGCGGGGCAACGAGCGACTCGCGGTGGACGAGCCCGGCGCCCATGACGGCGCCAACCGCATGCTGGGCCCGGAGTTCGGTGGCTCCGCCCCGGCGCTGCCCGAGTACACCCTCCGGCGCGCGGCCCGGGCTCCCGTCATCGACGGCGTGCTCGACGACGCGGTGTGGAAGGAGGCCACCCCGGTGGTGTTGCGCGGCAGCTTCGACGGCCGACCGGTGGCGCTGCGCACCGAGGCCCGCCTGGCGTACGACGACGCGCACCTCTACGTCGCCTTCGACGTGGAGGATCCAGACGTGTGGGGCACCCTCCGCGAGCGCGATGCCCCCATCTACGAGCAGGAGGTAGTGGAGGTCTTCCTCGATGCCAACGCGGACGGGCGCACCTACAACGAGCTGCAGGTGTCCCCCCACAACGTCATCTTCGACGCGTACTTTCCCGCGCGTCGGCAGGGGATGGAGCTGGGCTGGGACTCGGGGATGGTGACGGCGGTGCAGGTGCGCGGCACGTTGGACGACCCGACGGATCGCGACCAGGGCTGGCGGGCGGAGCTGCGGATTCCCTTCGATCGGCTGGCCGAGGTCCCCCACCTGCCTCCGCGCAAGGGCGATCGCTGGCGCTTCAACCTCTACCGGCTCGAGCACCTCGAGCGGCGGCAGGTGGAGGGCCACGCCTTCTCCCCTCTCTTCGTGGGCGACTTCCACGCGCTGCCGCGCTTCGGGTGGCTCGTCTTCGAGTAGGCGCTACGAGTGGGGGGAGAACTCCCAGTGGGAGTCCGCGATGGAGCGCTCGGAGGGATCCCCCAGGAAGCGGAGGAAGCCGCGCAGCTCGAGGGTGTCGACGAGCTCCTCGGCCTCCAGCTCCGAGAAGCCCTTCATCTCCACCAGCAAGTTGCGCATGAGTGCCTTGCCACGGAGGTAGCCCACGGGCTCGCCAGGGGCGAGCGCCGTCTTCAGCTCCGCGGTGAGTTGCCGCAAATCCAGGTCTTCATGAATCATCTCCCGGACGATGGGGATGGGATGCCACCGGGGCAATGGGGGAGGCTTCGGCCTCGGGTGGCAGGAAGGCACTCAGGCGGACGTCCCGGCCATCACTCTCCACGGTGATGGCGCCGTGTACGTCGGTGCGCAGGCACTCGGCGCCGCGGGCCTGGTAGCGCGCCGCCACCTCGGGGTGGGGGAAGCCGAAGCGGTTGCGGCGGCCCACGCAGAAGACGACGTACCGGGGGCGGAGCCGCTCGAGGAAGGCCTCCGTGGAGGAGGTGCGCGAGCCATGGTGCGGCGCCTTCATCACCTGCACCGGGCCGAGCCTTCCGCTCTCCAGGAGCGCGGCCTCTCCCTCCTCTTCCACGTCTCCGGTGAGCAGCACGGTGACGTCACCATGGCGCACGAGCAGCACCACGCTCTTGTCATTCACTCCCTCCATCAGCACGCGATCCTCGGGCGGACCGAGCACCTCCAGTGTTGCCTCTCCGAGCTGGAAGGAGGGGTGGCCGAGCTGCACCTCCTCCACTCGTGCGCCGTTGGCCGCGGCCACGAGCTGTCGGGAGAGGAAGCCGTCCGTGCTCTCCGCGGCGAGCCACAGCCGGTCGGTGCGCACCTCCTTCAGCGTTGAGATGAGCCCGAGCGCGTGGTCCGGGTGAGGATGGGAGAGGACGGCCAGATCCAATCGCTCGATCCGCGATGCGCGCAGGAAGGGGAGGATGACTCGGCGGGCGGGATCCGCCCCACCGGGCACACCGCCGCCGTCCACGATGGCGTGGTGTCCGCGGGAGCTGAGCACCACCGAGTCACCCTGTCCCACGGAGAGGAAGGTGATGCGCAGCGCGGGCTCGGGGGTGAGGTGGGGCAGTATGAGGACGAGGCCCAGGCTCGCGGGGACGAGCAGCCCCCCGAGGCGCCAGCGACGCTCGCCGACAGCCCAGCACAGGAGGCCCGCGACGAAGAGGAGAGAGGCGGTGGCGCCGAAATCCGGCAGCTCCACCGTGGACAGGGGCAGGTCGGCGAAGAAGCGGGTGAGCCACAGCAGCAGCTCGGAGGCCCAGGCGCCGCCCCACAGCAGCGGCGTGGCCAGCACCGGGGCCACCACATAGAGAGCCACGCCGCCCGCGGCAAAGCCGGTGAGCAGCCCACACAGCGGCATGCAGACGATGTTGGAGACGAGCCCCGCGAGGCTGGCGCGTCCGAAGGTGCCGGCCACCAGAGGGATGCTGGACACCGTCACCGCGGCGCTCGCGCAGAACGTCTCCAGCACCGTCTCCCGGGTACTGGCGAGCAGGCGCATCAGGCGCCGGGACTCGCGTGGAGCCGGTGGTGGGATGGGGAGGGCCTCGCGGAAGGCGGGGGTGAGCAGCAGCAGGCTGAAGACGGCGAGGAAGGAGAGTTGCAGCGACAGGTCCGCCACGCTGGAGGGCGTCCACGCGACGAGCACCACCGCGGCGGCGGCCACCGCGTTGAGTCCATCGGCGCGGCGCCAGAGCGCGAGCCCCAGCAGCACCACGGTGGCCATCACCGCCGAGCGCACGGCGGGCGTCTGGTTTCCGGTGAAGACGACATAGGCCCAGACGAAGGGAATGGAGGCGGGCGCGGCCAGGCGTCGGGCGTCCACCGCGCGCAGTCGCGGCAGCATCGTCGCCGCGCGGACGAAGAGCCGGCGCAGCAGGGCCAGCGTCATCAGCGCCAGCGCCGCCACGTGCAGCCCGCTCACGCTCAACACATGGGCCAGCCCGCTGCGGGAGAAGGCCTCCTCCAACTCGTCATCCAGCGCGGCGCGCTGCCCGGCGGCGAGGGTGAGAAAGAGAGCCGCGGCCTCGGGTGAGGGCGCCACGGACTCCACGGCTCGGGTAAGTCCCTCCTGCGTGCGCGCGAGGGCCCGGCGCCAGGAGGAGGCCGGCGACAGCACCAGCAGCCCCGTCCCTCGGACGCTGCCGGTGAAGGCCCATCCCTGTCTCTTTCGAGTTGCTGAGAAGTCCTTTTCTCCTGGATTCGAAGCGGGCTCCAGAGGCTTGAGGCGAGCCTCCGCGCGGATGCGCTGGCCGGGGAGGAGGGGAGGAAGGTTGCCGTGGGCGTAGAGGCTGGCGCGGAAGCGGGCGGAGTTGCGGTCGACTCGCGCCACCGTTACGAGGAGGCGAGTGGACTCCTCGAAGCGCTCCACACGCTCCACCTCTCCTTCCAGCACGGCGGTGCCGCCGCGCGCGAGGGCCCGGGGGACGTGTGGCCCTGACTCCAGGGCGGCCAGCCCCGCTCCGGTGAGCGCCACTGTGAGGAGTACGCCCAGATGGGCACCAGGCAGGCGGGCGAGCGCCATGCACAGCAGGCAAAGGACCGAGGACGCTACTAGCAGGAATAACCCGCCCGCTGCATCCGTTTGGGGTCCGAAGCACGCGCCGAGCACGAGGCTCGTCGCGGGAAACAACAGAGGACGCGCGCCCATGTCGCGCCACGAGTACCGGCCCACTCCCCACCTCCACCAACCCGCTCCGTCTCGTCGGGTGTGCCGTCCCTACCAGGGGGCGCGCACACCTCAAGAAGGGGGACGCTAGTCAGGCTGGTTCGAGGCGGTCAAGCTTCAATGTTGCTGGTAGGAGTGGTTTGTGGTACTCATGGCGCGCTTTCTGAGGCCGGGTCGAGCCATCCAAGGAGGCGGTAACGAGTGCAGACGAGCTTCAAGACCGGCGACAAGGCGGTGTATCCCGGGCAGGGCGTGGGCGAGGTGATGGGGATCGAGCACACCGAGGTCGCTGGGCAGCGCCAGTCGTTCTACGTGCTGCGCATCCTCGAGAACGGGATGCGGATCATGATTCCCATCAACAAGGTGGGATCGGTCGGCCTCCGGGAGATCATCAGTGAGGAGGACGTCAAGCAGGTTTACTCCATCCTCAAGGAGAAGGACATCTCGGTCGACTCCACCACCTGGAACCGTCGGTACCGGGAGTACATGGAGAAGATCAAGACGGGCTCCGTGTTCGAGATCGCGGAAGTCCTGAGAGACTTGTACCTGTTGAAGGGTGACAAGGATCTGTCCTTCGGCGAGCGGAAGATGCTGGATACGGCGCGCTCGCTGCTCATCAAGGAGCTGTCGCTGGCCAAGGACTGCACCGAGGATGAGATCGAGGCGGACCTGAAGAGGATCTTCAACCTCGCCTGACGAGCCGAGAGGCCTGTACGGGTGTAGAAAGCCCCGGTTCCCCGAGAGGGAGCCGGGGTTTTTGCATGTCCGACGATTTGTCAACACAGCGGCGGGAAGAGAGGGAGCGGCGCATCGCGGAGCTGGAGGCCCGGGTGCGGCGGCGAGGGGTGGGGGTGAAGGCTCCGGTGGCCCTGCTGGGAATGGTGGTGGGAGGAGTGTTGCTGGGGCTGTTGTGGAAGGACGTGGCGTACTTCTTCTCGCCGCGGACGCCGGTGACGTTGGGAGCGGAGGGGGAGTACCGGTACGAGCGGCTGGAGTCGAACCGCTACGTGCAGGTGCATGGGGTGCCGACGACGCGAGGTGCGTACGGGCGTGATGGGGAAGAGGTGTACGTGGTGGTGGGGCTGAAGGAGTCGCCGTTCCTGGTGAAGAGGGGGGCTCTGCCGGGCGAGGAGTGGGTGTCGGGGCAGGTGCCGAGGCAGCCGGACCAGAGGCCCTTTGGGGTGAGGGGGCGGCTACTGGTGGAGGACGAGGCGGGGCACTACCAGGGGGGCTTCGCGCTGCTGAGGGAGCAGGGGGGGGTGTGGCCGAGGGAGGGGAAGCTCTGGCTGGTCGTGGAGGGGGAGCGCCCGGGGGCTGACCGGGGAGTGGTGTGGGTGGCGCTGTTGCTGCTGACGGTGATCCTGGGGAACGCGGCGCTATTGCTCCGAGGGCTGAGGCGGGGGCACTGAGCGCTCCACGGGAGAAGGCCGCGAGCCGGGGCCCTGCTCGCGAACCAGGCGCTGCAATTCGAGCACGGTGAGCACTGCGGCGAGCGCGGCGAGGAGGACGAGGAGGGTGGCGAGGAGGTTGCGGCGGCGGGTGCGCAGGGCGACGTGGAGCGGGGAGGAGACGTCGAGAGAGGGGGCGTGGG
>QKJM01000366.1 GCA_003249315.1 Archangium sp. | reverse complement strand
GGCCTGGCGGGCGCATGTCCGACTCGTGCCCGGAGAGAACGTGCTGTCCCTCGCGGCGCTCGGGCCCGAGGGCACGCTGCGCCTCTTTCGCCAGCGCATCGACGTGGTGGCGCGCGAGGAGGAGGGGTGGCTCGTCATTCCTCGCGAGCCCGAGCCCGCGGGGGCCCTGCGGCTGCCGGGTCGGCGGGAGGAGCCCGTGTCCAGCGGCCTGTCCTCGCTCCTCGCCGAGTTCCCTCCAGGCACGCGCGTGCGCTCGCCCCGGGGTGAGGTGGAGGTGGGGCCGGAGGGCACCGTACAAGTGCCGGTGACGCTCGCCCCGGGTCACAACACGGTGGGGCTGGAGGTGCGGCCTCCCGGCGAGCCTGCCCGGAGGGTCCAGGTGGAGGTGGAGGCGGTGGCCCGGCCCTTCGCGGTGGGGCTGCTGGACGTGGAGGCCACCTATGCGCCCGCCACCGGGGACTTCCGGTTGAGGGGACGTGGCGCGGCCCACGTGGAGGCCCGTCTGGGACCCCTGGCCCTGGCCGGCGAGGTGGATCTCCGAGACACCGACGTGGATACGCTGCGCGGGCTGCCGGTGGCGGACTGGCTGCGCCCGCGCCTGCCCCGGTTGGGACGGGCGCCGGATCCGGATCTCACCATCGCCGAGTGGGGTGATGAGTCGGTGGGCCTCGCCTCCAACCCCGCCGAGTCGCGCCTGCGGCTGGAGGTGAGGCACGAGCGGTACGGCAGGGTGGGCCTGGGCACGTACCGGGCGCTCCAGTCGGAGGGAGAGGTGGGCCGCTACCACCGGCCGCTGTTCGGCCCCTACGCGGAGCTGGCGACGAAGCTGGGGCCGGTGCGCGCGGGGGTGGAGGCCTTCGCCGGAGGGCTGGCGGATCCGACGCGGCAGCTCTCGGCCGTGCCCGCCTACGAGGAGTTCCGCGCCACCGGCGGCAGCCTCTACTACCTGGGCTCGGGGCCGGTGGCGGAGGGGTCGGAGCTGCTGCGCGTGGAGGTGCGGGATGGTCTCACCGGGCTGCCGCTCGCCGAGCGCCACCTGGTGCGTGGGCGGGACTACGACATCGACTACGTGGCGGGCCGCATCCTCCTGGCGAGCCCGCTGTCCTTCCTCGCCGGGGCTCCGCTGCTGCGCTCGGATGCGCTGGTGGCCGCACCGGAGCCCGTCCTCACCGCGCAGTACGCCGCGCTGACGCTGGGGGAGGCGGCCGACGCCGTGGGGGGCGAGGCCTGGGCGGAGTGGGACTCCGGGCGGGTGGCCGTGTCCGCCGTGCATGAGCCTCGCGAGGGTGGCGCGGACTTTCTGCTCCTCTCCGGGCGGGCGCGCACCACGCTGGGCGGCTACACGCTGCTGGCCGAGGTGGCTCGGAGCCGGGGCACGGGGGTTGGCGAGGGCTTCCTCGGGCTCTCTGATGACGGTGGCCTCGGCTTCCTGCGTCCGGAGGCGCCCCGGCCGGGCCTGGGCGGGGATGCGCTGGGGCTGAGCCTGCGCGGGCCGGCCCTCTTCGGCGTCGGCTCCGTGGACGCGGCCTTCCGCCGACGCACGGAGGGCTACTCCGATGGGACCCACCTGGACACGGCGCCCTTCCGCCAGGTGTCGCTGCGTGCGGTGCAGCCGCTGGGGCCCTGGCGCCTCACGCTGCTGGGGGATGACCGGCTCGCGGTGGATCCACGGCGGCCCTTCTCGGAGACGTCGCTGGGGGCGCGCACGCTGGGCGTGGGGCTGGGCTACGAGGGGGAGGGATGGGGTGTGGGGTTGTCGGTGCGCGACGGCAGCCTGCGCGCGTCCGAGGTGCCCGGTGAGGGCCCGCTGCTGGAGGGAGGTCGCACCTCCGCGGGGGTGGAGGGCCACCTGTGGGTGCATCCGTCGGTGCGTGTGTCGGCCTCCCACCGCCAGGCGCTGGTGCTGCGTGGCGAGGGCCCGGGCCGCTTCGATGACTCCTTCAGCTCCGCGGGGGTGGACATGTCGCTCGGCGACGAGGCCTCGGTGGGCGTGCATGGAGGCTGGGGGCCCGAGCTGGGGCCACTGGCGTGGGTGAGGGGGCAGTGGCGTCGCGGGGAGGAGACGTACTACGGCAGCTACTCGGTGGATGTGGAGGGGCCGGACTTCGGCGCGGGTCGCGCGGTGTCGGGGGCGCGGACGGAGTTGGCCGAGGGGACGAGCGTCTTCGTGGAGGACGTCGCCTCGCACGACGCCAACGCGGTGCATCTGGCGCGGGCGGTGGGTTTCCATCAGGTCGTCTTCGACGCGCTGCGGGTGGGAGGGCGCTACGAGCGCGGTATGCGCCATCCGCTGGACGTGCGGAACTCGCTGCGGCGCGACGCGGCGGGCCTCTTCGGGCAGCTCGTGCTGGAGCGCCTCCGGGCCAGCGGGCACGTGGAGATGCGCTTCGAGCACGGAACGTCGGCGCGTGGCGGGACGGATCCGGTGGAGCGGACTCAGGCGGTGGTGATGCTGGCGGCGGAGGCAGTGCTACGGGAGGATCTGTCGCTCTCCGGGCGCATGAACTACGCGCGCACCTGGAGCCCGAAGGTGCTGGAGGGGCGGCTGCTCGAGGGCTACGCGGCGCTCGCCTGGAGGCCAGGGCCCTTCCTGGTGGTGGCGCGCTATGGTCTCACCCGGGAGCTGTTGCCCGGCCAGCGAGCCGTCTTCGGCGAGCGCACTTCCCAGATATTCTCCCTGTTGCCAGCGGTGCGGCTGGGGGATCGGTTCGCGCTGGCGGCGGGGCTGCATGCGGGGCGCAGCCACCGGGGGTCCTCGGCGCTGTGGGTGTTCACCGGCTCCCTGCGCCCCTCGGTGCGGGTGGTGGGCGGGCTGGAGGTGGCGGTGGAGGCGGCACGGCGCTCGGTGGCTCCGGAGGGGGAGGCGTTGGGGGCGCTGAGGGGAGAAGTGGCATATCGGGTGGATGAGCGACTGCGACTGGCCGCGGGTTATACGCTGCTGGGGTTCACCGGGCCGGGCTTGACGGAGGAGGCAACCGATGGTTCCGACAGGCTCTACTTGCGGGCAGAGCTCGCCTATTAGTGCCAGGAGACGCGCTCGCCTTCGGCTGGTCGCGCTGGGCCTGGTGTTGCTGGTGGCCGCCACGGCGCACGCCGACTGGCGCACCGCCTCCGTGCCGGGGACACCCCGGGAGGTGGACGTGTGGGAGCCCGGGACGTTCTCCGTGGCCACCTCGTCGCATGCGGTGCTCTTCCGGGATGGAGGCATCGTGCTGCAACTCGATGGGGGCTCGGTCGGCACCGCGCTGACGGGCGAGGGCTGCTTCGTGTCGGTGCTCCCGAAGGGCGAGCGCGTCAGTGCCTCGTCCGTGGATGGTGGCACCCCGGGCCCCTGCGTGCCCTCGGACCCGATCATCGATGATCCGTCCAACACCGGCCTGTCCGTCCAGCGCATGAAGCAGCTCCCCGATGGCCCGGGCATGGCGGTTGCCTATCCCTCCGGCAACCCGTTGTCGGTCAGCGTGCGCTACTCGCCCGATGGCGTGAAGGGCCCGGCGGACGGCTCGCCCTGGCGCTCGATGTTGGGCGAGAGCCAGCTCATCGGCGCTTCCTCCAATGCCTTTGGCGTGACGCGGGTGGACGGGGTGGAGCACGGCCTCTTCGCCACCCAGAGCCCTCCCGGGCAGCTCATCTGGTTCCAGCCGGGGGTCTGGGGCGTTCCCCTGGACACGCCCTCGACGCAGGTCGTGCGGGCGGTGGATCTGTCTTTCCTTGGCAGCGGGCTCGCGCCCTATGCCGTCTTCGGCTCGGCGTCGGGCCTCTATCGGGGAATGCTCCAGGGAACGCCGAACGACTTCACGGCGGCCCTCCTGCCCGCTGGTCTCTCCAACGTCTCGGGCGTGGACGTGAACCTGGAGCCCATGAGCGGCGTTCAGGGCAGCTTCGGGATGGCCGTGGTGCAGCTCCCGGACGGTGGCCATGGAGTGCTCAGCGCGCTCCCCGTCGCGAATCCCGCGCAGGCGGGCTCCGAGTGGCTCCTCAACCCGACGCTGCCCTCCTCGTTCGCCTCCGCCGATCTGGAGGAGGTCTCCTGCGCTGGGGCGAGCCACTGCGTCATCACCGTCAACAGGAACGGTGGCGACAACCTCCTCATCTACTCCAACGAGCACCCGCCGGAGATATCCACGGAGACCTCGGTGGTGGTGGGTGAGGGCGAGTCCCATCCGCTCGAGGTCTTCGTCTCCGATGACGATGGGGACGCGGTGCGGGTGACGTCCTCTCCCCAGATCGTAAATGTCCCGGAGTGGACGTTGAGCACGGAGCCGCCGACGCAGGGAGAGGCCCTGCGGCTGCTCATCACTGGAGGGAGCGTGTGCGAGGACACGGTCGTGTCCAGCGTGGCGGATGGAGGACTGTCCGTCATGGCCACGGACGGCCTGCTCGCCCACGAAGTGAGGCTGCCGATTGGCATCCAGGTGAAGCACACCCGGCTGCCGGAGCGACCGCAGGTGAGTCCCGCGCAGCCCCGCATCGCCGCCGGGAGCGCGTCGCCGCTGGTGCTCACCGCCAGCGGGGTGCCGACGAGCGAGGGGTGCCTGCCCACCGGCTTTCGCTGGAGGGAGCGCGCCGACGGGGGCGCGGTATGGGAGGGCAACACCTTCGCCTTCCAGGCCCCGCGGAACGTCTGCGAGGCGGCGGGAGTGGATTACGCCCATGAGCTCGTGGCGTATGACAGCGCGGGCGAATCCCTGCCCACGTCCTTCTCCGTACATGTGGATCCCTGGGGCCCGCCGGACCCGGCCTTTGGCGCGGACGCGGGGGTGTCCGTCCACGCGGGGGAGCCTTTCTTCTTCGGACCCCAGTCCCTCCACGTGTGCCAGGGTGCCGGAGGCTTCCCGGGCGTGGAGACCACCTGGAGCCTGGCCGCGGGATCGACTCCTCCTCCGGGCATCGAGTTCCTCGACACGGACGGCGGGGTGGTGCAACTCCCCGTGCAGGCGGGGATGATCGGTGTGAGCTCGCCCGCGTGTGAGGATGCGCGCTTCCGCCTCGGCGCCGAGAATCGGCTCTGGGATGGGACTCCCGGCCCGGCCTCGGAGGTGGAGGTGACGGTGGCGCCGAGGCTGCGGCCTCTCGAGTCGGGCGAGCTCTCCCTGCTGGTGGAGCAGCCGGCCGTGGGCGAGCTGGACTTGTCGGTGAGCTCGGATCTCGACTGCCCCGGGCGCCGGGGCCTGTACGCGGATCTCCGGCTGGAGCGTGTGGTGGGGGGCTCGGAGCCGGTGAGTGGCTCCGTGTCCGTGCCGGGTTCGGTGCGCCTGGCGCTGCCGGCCGGGTGCCGGGGAGAGCGCTTCCGCGTGACGGGGACGATGCGGGAGGATGGTGGGACGGACTTCGTCGAGCGGAGCTGGGAGGTGGAGGCGGACTCGCGAGGGCTGACCACGGCATTGGAGCCGCTGCCGCCGGAGGTGAAGCTGGTGGCCCGCTGTGGCGAGGGTGCGCGGGGGACGTTGACGCAGACCTTCCCCGAGGAGGCCTGCTCCAATCCGCTCGTCACCTGGTCGCAGGTGGGAGGGCCCGCGCTCGAGGAGGGCTCCTTGTCCGGTGACTCCGTGGCGGTGAGCACTCGCGACACCGAGCTGGATGCGCTGGTGGGCGAGTCCGTGGTGCTGCGGGTGACGGCCAGCGACGGCCCGGGGAACGAGGCCACCCGGGAGCACCGGGTCCCCATCACCACCGAGCCCTTCATCGAGGTGCGCCGCCGCGCCGAGCTGCCGGCCGCCGCGGACACGTCGCTGGTGGGGGTCTCCGTCGAACTCCTCAACACCACCGCCTGCGGCGTGCGGGGAGTGCGCTTCGAGGAGCGACTGGACGGGCTGACCTACGTGCCCGGGAGCGCGCGCTTCGATGGCGCCCCCGTGGAGGCCAGGTG
>QKJM01000039.1 GCA_003249315.1 Archangium sp. | reverse complement strand
GCTGGATCAGCAAAGGCCCCAGCTCGGTGTCCTGGGTGTCCAGGAGCAGCAACTCACCCATGCCTCGTGGCAGCGCTGCCTTCGGAAGCACGTGGTTCACCGTGAAGAGGACGGACCGGGTGGTGGACAGGTCCAGTTGCTCGCTCAGGCCGCGGTGCTTCTTGCGGTCGGTGATCAGCCGCCGCAGCGCCCCCGCATCCGTGGCGGACACCAGGCAGGAGGCCCGGTACAGGGTGTCCGAGCGCAGCAGCTTCACCGCGGAGAAGCGGTTGCCCTCGAAGTGCAGCTCCTCCACCACATAGGTGTCGGTGTTGCCGGGGGTGAGCAGATCGCCCCCCAGCTCGCTCAGCCGGTGGAAGAGCAGCTCTCGCAGGCCGTCCTCGCCACCCGGGTAGCGCCATGGCGTCTTCAGGGCCTGGGAGAGGGGGCGCGTGCGGGCCAGCGGCGAGGTGGGCTGATCCAGGTGGATCAGGAAGGGCAGCAGGCCGCGCAGCAGCGCCGAGGGTGGATCCTCCCCGGCGAGGCGTGACTCCTCCTCCAGGCCCGGGTACTGGCGGATGCGCTTCTTGAGGCCGAGGGACTCGAAGAAGCCGTCCGGAGGGAGCGGGGGATTCTCCTTGAAGAAGGCGTCCGAGCCCTCGTGCTGGCCGGCGAGCGCGCTCAGGTCCGCGATGACCCGCTCGGCCTGCTCGGGGAACTCCCGGTCGAGCTCGGCGCGTCGGCGGGTCGCATCGGCGTGGAGATCCACCCGGTGGCGGGGCAGGGCGAGCTGCAGCTCCGGCACGTGGGGCTGCTGCTGACGCTGGATGGTGGCGGTCAGTCCCAGCTCGGTAAAGGCCTCCTCCACCGCGGGCATCGTCTTGAGGGATGGGGCGACGAAGGGCGCGTAGGGCAGCAGGAAACCCTCGTGCTCGTAGCCCATCCCCGTCCCGTCGTGTTCCACGAGGAGCACGCTGTAGCCCCTCTTGGCGAGGAGGGCCGCGGCGAGCACTCCACCGAGCTGGCTTCCCAGGACGATCACGTCATAGACGTGGCGAGAGGGGGCCATGGAGGAGGGGAGCGGCTTGGATCTGGCTGCGGGCGTCGACATGGCGGCGCGCACACTACACACGTTTTCCGGCAAAGGAGGCCGAAAAGGCGCCGGGACCGGAGCGGGTGGCGTCCCCTGGAATGGCGGGAGAATCAGGGTTTCGCGGGACGCCAGGGCGGGGGCTCGTCCAGGCCGGGGCGCCCCTCGAGCAGCTCGTGGGGGCGGAAGGTGCCCTTGTAGCGCAGGGAGGCGCACGCCTCGACGCGGTAGCCGAGGTACACGTAGGGGATGTTCCGCTCCCGCGCGAGCTCTACCTGGAACACCACGTTGGCGCTGCCCGGCGAGCTGCGGGCGTACGCCGGATCATAGAAGAAGTACACCGCGCTCCAGGCGCGAGGCGTCTCGTCGCAGATGCCCAGGCCCACCAGCCGCGAGCCGCCCTCGGCGGTGTCGTCGTACCAGGCCACCTCTCGCGCGGAGGGGTGGGGGTAGGCGAACTGGAGGAAGTAGTCGCGCAGGCCCAGGGGGGAAGGGGCCCACTCGCGTGACTCCTCTCGCTGGGCGTGCCACAGGCGGTAGAGTTCCAGCCGCTCCTCGTCCACGCGAGGTGGGCCGACCTCCACCCGGAAGTGCCCGCACGCGGCGCGCGCCCGACGCTGGCTGCGGTTGGGGAGGAAGGTCTCCGTGGGGATGCGCAGCGAGACGCACTCCCCGCACGTCTGGCAGGCTGGCCGGAAGTACAGCGGGCCGAAGCGGCGCCACCCTCGCTCCAGGAGATGCTCGTACTCCTCGGGCGAGACGTCCTCCATCACCACCTGCTCCAGCGAGGAGCGCTGCTCGGGCAGGTAGCTGCACGGGCCGGGGGGCTCGACGGTGTGTCCCAGGATGCGGGCCATGGCTCTTTCAGGGGGCTCGGTTCATGGGTTCCACGGCCTCACCCTGGCTCCCCCGGGTTGCGCAGGCTCTGCTCTCCCAGGGCTGGCCCCGCCTCCGTCACCACCCGCCGGCCCTCCTGCCGCACCACTCCCGTGGCCACCTGCTTCACCACCAGAGGGTACAGCCGATGCTCCTCCCGTAGAATACGCGCGGTCAGCGCGGCCTCGTCGTCCCCTGGCAGTACCGGCACCACCGCCTGTCCGATGATGGGGCCGGTGTCCATTCCAGGGTCCACGAAGTGGACCGTGCATCCGGCCACCTTCACCCCATGCTCCAGGGCCTGGCGCTGTGCATGCAGCCCTGGGAAGGCCGGCAGCAGCGAGGGGTGGATGTTCAGCACCCGGCCCGGGAAGCGCGCCAGGAAGTCCGCCCCCAGCAGGCGCATGAAGCCCGCCAGGCACACCAGCTCCACCCCCGCCCCCACCAGCGCCTCCGCCAGGGCCTTCTCGAAGTCCGCCCGCGAGCCGAAGGCCTTGTGGTCCAACACCACCGTCGCCACTCCCGCCCGGTGTGCCCTCTCCAGCGCGAAGGCCGTGGGCATGTTGCTCACCACCACCGCCACTTCGGCTGGGAAGTCCGGTCGGGCACAGGCGTCCAGCAACGCCTGCAGGTTGCTGCCGCTCCCGGAGACCAGCACGCCCAGCTTCAGCCGGCCGCTCATGGCTCGATGACCACCGTGGCCTCTCCCTGGCCCGCTTCCACGCGGCCCACCTCGGCCGCCTGCACCCCTCGGCCCTTCAGCAGCTCCAGCGCCTTCTCCACGTCCTCCTTCGCCACCACCACGATCATCCCCAGGCCCATGTTGAAGGTGTCGTACATCTCCTGCCGCGATACCGCGCCCCTCCGTTGGATCAGCTCGAAGATGGGCGGACGCTGCCACGTCTTCTCGTCCAGCACCGCCTTCGTCCCATCCGGCAGGCACCGCGGCAGGTTGCCCGGAATGCCGCTGCCGGTGATGTGCGCGAGGCCCTTCACCTTCACCGCCTGCATCAGCGCTCGCACGTCCTTGACGTAGATGCGCGTGGGCTCCAGCAGCGCGTCCCCCAGCGGCTGGCTCAGCCCCTCGGGGATGGCGTCCAGCGTCAGCCCCGCGTCCTCCAGCAGCACCTTACGCGCCAGCGAGTAGCCGTTGGAGTGCAGCCCCGAGGAGGGCAGGCCGATGAGCGCGTCCCCCGGCGCCACCGTGCGCCCGTCGATGATCTCCGAGCGCTCCACCACGCCCACGCAGAAGCCGGCCACGTCGTACTCGCCCCGCGCGTAGAAGCCCGGCATCTCCGCCGTCTCCCCGCCCAGCAGCGCGCACCCCGCCTGCTCGCACCCTTGCGCGATCCCCTTCACCACCTCCGCCGCCGCGTCCACCTCCAGCCTCCCCGTGGCGAAGTAGTCCAGGAAGAGCAGCGGCTCGGCTCCGCTGGTGAGGATGTCGTTCACCGACATGGCCACCAGATCGATCCCCACCGTCCCGTGCCGCCCCGCCAGGAAGGCCACCTTCAGCTTGGTGCCCACCCCGTCCGTCCCCGCCACCAGCACCGGCTCCCGGTACTTGCCCGGCGGCAGGGCGAAAAGGCCCCCGAACCCGCCCACCCCGGCCATCACCTCCGGCCTCATCGTCCGCGCCGCGAAGGGCTTGATCCGCTCGACGAACGCGTCGCCCGCCTCGATGTCCACTCCGGCTTGCTTGTAGGTCGTTCCCACGCCGGGCCTTCTATCGGCTTCCTCCGCCCCTTGTCTCGGCCGCCGATGCCCAGGTGTTGTATTCGCGGCGTCCTCGGGGGACGAGGTAGGTGGATGGGCGACATTCGCGACTGGATGACGAAGTTCCCGCAGAGGGAATTTGACCCTGTCGATGGGGGCTGATTGACTCCGTCCGAATGGGCGCCGAGGAAACCCTTTTTCAGCGTTTTGGCAAAGAGTTCTCGAAGGGCACGGTCCTCTTCCGCGAGGGGGAACCGGGCAAGGAGATGTTCGTCATCCAGTCGGGGAAGATCGCCATCTCCAAGCGCGTGCGCGACGTGGAGAAGGTGCTCGCCGTGCTGGGCCCGGGCGAGTTCTTCGGGGAGATGGCCATCATCTCCAACAGGCCACGCAATGCCACCGCCTCCGTGAGCGAGGACGCCAAGCTGCTGGTGATCGATCCCAAGACGTTCGAGGGGATGATCCGCGGGAACGCGGAGATCGCCGTGCGGATGATCAAGAAGCTGGCGGAGCGGCTGTCGGAGGCGGATGCGCAGATCGAGAATCTGCTGCACGCGGATCCCGCCAGCCGGGTGGTCCACCACATCGTGGGGGTGTGCCAGTCGCGAGGCCGGGCGACCGAGGAGGGCATGGAGATCGATCTGCCGGTGCGCGAGCTACCGAGGCAGATCGGCGTGGGAGAGCCGGCCATCCGCAACATGCTGGATCGGCTGGAGCGTGCGGGGCTGGTGGAGCGGAGTGGTGACAGACTCACCGTGTATGACACGGGGCGCCTCCACGACTTCCTCCACTACCTGGAGATGAAGTGGAAGTTCGGAGATCTCTAGCGTGAAGCTCCAGGTCCTCGGCTGTCATGGCGGAGAGACGCCCTCCTGCCGCACCACGTGTTTCCTGGTGGACGACGTGCTCGCGCTCGACGCGGGCGCGCTCACCGGCACCTTGTCGCTCGATCAGCTCTGCAGGGTCGACGACATCCTCATCGGGCACAGCCATCTGGACCATGTGAAGGATCTGCCGCTGCTGGCGGATCTGGTGATCGGCCGGAGGGACAAGCCGGTGACGATCCACGCTTCGCGTGAGTGCGCCCGAGCGTTGCGCGAGCACATGTTCAACAACGCGCTCTGGCCGGACTTCACGAGGATTCCGACGCGCAAGGAGCCGGTGCTGAGGATCAAGGCGTTCCGTGCGGGGAGCACCTTCCAGGTGGGGCCCTACACGGTGCAGTCGGTGCCGGTGCATCACCCGGTGGAGTCCTGCGGCTTCGTCATCACCCAGGGGAGCACCTCGCTGGCGATGAGCGGGGACACTGGACCCACCGACAAGCTGTGGAAGGTGCTCAACCAGACGCCCACCCTCAAGGCGATCCTGGTGGAGGCGAGCTTCCCCAACTGCCTGCAGCAGCTCGCGGATCTCTCCGGGCACCTCACCCCCCAGACGCTCCAGATCGAGCTGGCCAAGTTCGAGCGGGAAGGCGTCCACGTGCTCGCCTACCACTTCAAGCCCGCCTTCCTGCAGCAGCTCAAGAAGGAACTGGCCGACCTGCCCGTGGAAGTGCTGGAGCTGGGCGACACCTTCGAGTTCTGAGCCTTCAGCGGTGGCGCTCGGCCTCCCGGTAGAGCTGGGTGAGGGAGAAGTCGAGGAGGGACTGGCGAGAGTGCATGTAGCGGCGGGCCCGGAGGAAGGGCAGCCAGGCGCGGTCGCCGACGAGGACTTGAATCTCATCGAGCTTCTGGCGGGGAATCCACCGGCCGCCGAGGTGGCGCACGAGGACTTCGCCCAGGTACGCGCCGATGGCGGGCACTGCGTCCATGTCGATGGCCTCGCGAAGGCGGGTCTTGGGGAAGTCCTCGCGCCAGAAGTAGAAGTCGGCGTCGGTGAGGGACTCGGGGGACTCCTTGAAGACGGAGGGCACCTCGGAGTGGAGCAGGGCGACGAGGCGCTCGGAGAGCACTGAGTAGAGCCTGAGAGCGCGCTGGGTGTCAGGGACGTCGGCGGGGAGGGTTGCGTTGGCGGGGAGCCACTCCTCGGGCACGGGAGGCTGCCAGGCGTTGAGCTCGGCGATGCGGCGCTGGCGCTCGTGGATGGCGGCCTCGTCCACCACGCGAGAGAGGAGGGGCGCGAGGTCGGGGTGGAAGCGGGGCTCGACGGGGGCGAGGGCGGCGCTGCGTTCGCGGAGGGTGCGCAGGACGGTGGAGAAGTCGAGGTCCGGTCGG
>QKJM01000527.1 GCA_003249315.1 Archangium sp. | reverse complement strand
GGGGACGGCCGGCCCGAGCTCCTCGTGCCCAACTACAGCGATGGGACGCTGGGCGTGCTGCGCAACCTGGGCGGCGGGAGCTTCGCGGCCCAGGTGCCGTACCGGGTGGGCAGCGCGCCCGCCTTCGTCACCGTGGCGGACCTGGACGGGGACACCGCGCCGGACGTGGCTTTGGCGAGCCTCGGCTCCGACGGCGTGCGCACGCTGCTCAACCGCGGCGATGGGAGCTTCACCAAGGCGGCCCCCTTCGCCACCGGGACGAACCCGTGGGGCGTGGCCGCGGGAGACCTGGATGGGGACGGCAAGCCCGAGCTGGCCGTGGCCAACTCCAGCGCTGGCACGGTGAGCGTGCTCACCAACCAGGGGCTCGGCGGCTTCGGCTCGCAGCAGGTGTACAGCGTGGGCCTCTCGCCCCTGGCGCTGACGTGGGGCGACTTCGACGGCGACGGGAAGGCGGACCTGGCTGTGGCCAACCATGACGGGAACTCGGTGAGTGTGCTGCGCAACCAGGGCGGCTCGCTCGCACCTCAGGTGACGCACGCCACCGGCACGAACCCCTCCTCGGTGACGGCCGTGGACCTCGATGCGGATGGCTGGCTGGACCTGGCGGTGACGAACCACGGCGGCGCCTCGCTGAGCTTGCTGCTCAACGACGGGCAGGGCTCCTTCCTCCCCCAGAGCACCCTGACGCTGGCGGGCACGTACCCGGCCTCGCTCGCCGCCGGGGACTTCGACGGCGACGGCAATGTGGACCTGGCGGTGACGGACCTCGGAGCCAGCGCGGGCAGCGGCGGGGTGCTGCTGCTGCGCGGCGACGGGCAGGGCGGCTTCACCCCGCTGGCTTCTTCCTCCACGGGCGCCCGCTCGCGCTCCATCGCCACCGGGGACTTCAACGGTGATGGTTGGCTCGACGTGGCGGTGAGCAACGAGGAGCCCTCCTCGCTCGGTGTCCTCCTCAATGACGGACAGGGCGGACTGCAGGCCCAGGTCACCTACTCCGCGGGTGCCTACGTGTACGCCGTGGCCACGGGGGACTTCGACGGGGACGGGAAGCTGGACCTGGTGGCTCCCGCCATCGAGGGGGACTCGCTCGGCCTCTTCAGCGGCCTCGGGAATGGCACCTTCGGCTCGCCGCGGGTGTACCCGGTGGGCGACAGCCCGGTGGGCCTGCTGGCCAGCGACCTGGACGGCGACGGCCGGCTGGACGTGGCGACGACGGGCTACGACGGCGCCACGGTGGACGTGCTGCTCAACACCTGCGCGCCCTGAGAGGACGCGGGAGCCTCTGAGCCTCTGCCGGGAATGGCAGGGCATGAGGGATGAGAGGACATGCGAGGCGGGAGGGGGGAGCGCGGGCGGATGCCCGGCTCCTTCATCCCCGTGAGCACGGCCTCCATTCCGTGTCAGTGTACCGTCACGCCGTCCATGTTCGAGGGCTCGGAAACCACCGTCCCCCGGAAGCTCTTCACCCGGTACCAGTAGCTGCCCGACGGCACGTTGCTGTCCACATACTGCTGAGCGTTGGGGCCGGTGCGGCCCACCTCGGAGAACACGGGCGGCCACCCCCCCTGCGGCGAGCGCTCGATGATGAAGCCGTCCTCCGTCTGCGAGTTGTCCGTCCACTGCAACGTCACGTTCGAGCCGGAGGCCTGCGCGAAGAGGTTGCTTGGTGCCTCCAGCGTGCCGGAGGAGAACACCGTCACAGTCACCGAGTCGCTCGCGGTGGCCCCGTCGTCATCCGTCACCGTCAGCGTGGCCGTGTAGGTGCCCGCGGTCCCATAGGTGTGCGTCACCGTCGCGCCCGCTCCCTGCTGCCCGTCGCCGAAGTCCCAGGCGTACGCCACCACCGTGCCGTCCGAGTCCGTCGAGCCGGTGCCGTCGAAGCTCACCTCCAGCGGAGGCAGCCCCGAGATGGGTGACGCCACCGCGTCCGCCACGGGCGACAGGTTCTCAGTGCCGCCACCGCCGCCGCTCGAGGGGAGGACGAAGAGGGTGACGCTCTGCTGGGGCACGCTGGTGCTCACGCTGCTGCCCGAGACGCCGAGGTCGGACAGGTGCGTGAGGGTGTTCGCCGACGTGAGCTGCCACCGCTGGGCCACCCCGGTGTGGGCAAAACCTCCCAGGTTCAACGTCACGGGCGTATCCCCGGACAGCACCTTGCTGATGACCATGACGGTGAGAGCTCCGTCACTCGAGCGCTCGGCCGCGAAGGCGGACAGACTGTCCGGATTCGGCACCACGCACGAGACGCTCACCTCCCCGAAGCCCGAGTTCTGACCGTCATAGTTGCGGTACATCTTCATGGCCTTGAACGTCGGCGTGTTGGACGCGGGCACTTCCCAGCGAGTGGCGTAGTCCAACCCCTCGCGTCCGAAGATGCCGAGGATGTCCGCCTGGGTCGTCGCACCATTGATGTGCGATTCCGCGCCCCAGTTGTACTCCGTAATTCCTGTCTGTGTCCCCGGGTAGTACTGCTGCACCCACTGTTTCATGCGGGGAATCAGCTTGACGGTGTCACCAATCCAGGACTCGTCCACGTAGTTCGGATCCCACAGGGAGCGAGTGGAGCGATTGCGCCGGTTCTGCATCGATGCGGAGGTGTCGTTGCCGAACTCGCCTCCCTGCGGGTAGTAATGGAGCGTGAACACATCCAACGGGCGAACGCCCGTGCTCTGCTCGTTCTGCCGGAGTTGATCGAGCAGCCAGGGCACATAGTCCCAGTTCCCATGGGCGGCCCGGTCAGGGAAGGTGCCCCAGCCATTGTCCGAGGTGTATTTCTGGTCATACCCGCTGTAGAAGTAGGCGCCCCAGCCCCATTCCTCGGGACCGAGGATGAGGGCTCCGGGGTCTGCCTCCTTCACGGCGTTCGCGTAGGCGAGGTGCTTGTCCCGCACCTCGTCCATGGTGGGGCCCGTGGGGTGGACGTCGCGATGGGTGAGGTACCAGATGCTCGACTCGTTATCCATGGCGTATAAGCGCACGCCTCCGCTCGAGGCTGGACCCCATTGCTGAACCAGATGCTGCACCCAGCCCTTCTGGAAGAGCGGGTCCGCCGGCACGTTGGCGTCGTTGGGATCATTCGGGCTCACGAATTGACCGTTGGTCCATACACCGTTGCCCGCGTCCGGGAACCACGCATGGTCCGCGTCCTGCTGGGCGCCATATTTGGCGATGGAGAAGCTCGCCAGTCCCGACCGATTGGGTCCTAGCTTCGCGACCCAACCGACCATGGGGATGGTGATGATCGCCTCGGACTGGGCCGCCTTCGCGGCGCCGATGAAGGCATCCACCTCCGCTCCGGGGGCAGTGCCGCTATACGGCAGGCTCTCGTAATACCAGTCGTTCGCCCGGTTGGCCGCATTGAGCTGCCAGTTGTAGCGCGACGTGGCATTGCCTCCCCAGCGGTTGAGGGGTGAGTTGAGCTCGCTCAACTGGGCCTGGGTTCCATAGGCCACGCCGTAGATGTAGGGACTGATGGCTCGCCGGTTGGTATTGACGTCGATGTCCACCGTCACCGCCGCGTTCTGAGCCAGGGCTGGCAGGGCGCACAGCCCCAGCCCCACCATGAGCCCCCGTGCAACGCAGAGGCCCCTCCCTCCAGGCCGCCCATACCACGCCCTGGTCCTATGCCTTTGCTCGACCTGCATGTGTTCCCCCCCTGGACACCATCCACCCACGCCTACGCTGTGGCAGCGCGCACCTTGGTCACGTCGGGCGGCGGTAACAACCCTACCCAGACCTCGGGGGCATGGCGTCTGGGGATTGAACGACGCCTCTCCCTGGCGCGGTTCACTACATGAAGGCAGCCATGCACGGATGGCCACAGCCGCATCGCCTCGCGGTTGCCAATGCAGGGCAAGAGGCATTGCGCACCGTGGTGGTCCCCGGCAGCGGCAGGCGCATGCACCTCGGCGGTGACGCTTCGTCCCGGGGGTGATGCGTTGGTTCGGGGGAGGGAATCTCCGTTCCCCGTCACGATGTTGTCCCAGAGGGACCGCTCGAGCGGGTGGGGTCGCCATGGAGTCATCACCGGAGCTGGACTTCTCCCGGAGGGTCTGGGAGCTCAAGTACCGCCACCGCGACGGGCCGGAGCCCGAGCGGACGGTCGCGGATACCTGGTGGCGAGTGGCGCGGGCGCTCGCCCAGGCGGAGAGCTCGGAGCGGGAGGCGCACGCGGCCCGCTTCCACGAGGTGCTGGAGGATTTCCGCTTCCTGCCGGGGGGGCGCATCCTCGCCGGGGCGGGCACCGGGCGTCAGGTGACGCTCTTCAACTGCTTCGTGATGGGCGTCATCGAGGACTCCATGGCCGGCATCTTCGCGGCGCTCGGGGAGTCGGCGCTCACGCTTCAGCAGGGAGGGGGCATCGGGCTGGACTTCTCCACGTTGCGGCCGCGGGGCTTCCGGGCCCGGCGCACCGGGGCGGTGGCCTCGGGGCCGGTGTCCTTCATGCGCATCTGGGACACCACCAGCCAGGAGCTGCTGTCCACCTCGGAGCGGCGGGGGGCGATGATGGCCACGCTGCGGTGCGACCATCCGGATGTGGAGGAGTTCGTCTCCGAGAAGGAGGCGGGCGGGAGTCTGCGGCACTTCAACGTCTCGGTGCAGGTGACGGACGCGTTCATGGCGGCGGTGGAGCGCGACGAGTCCTGGCCGCTGCTCTTCCCCTCTGGTTCGCTGGAGGCAGGGCAGGGGAGGGAGGTGCTCTGGCGTCGCTGGACGGGGACGGAGGCGCCCGTCGCCTGTCGGGTGGTGCGGGAGGTGTCCGCCCGGGCGCTCTGGGAGCGGATGATGAGGGCGGCCTGGCGCAGCGGAGAGCCGGGAATGCTGTTCATCGATCGGCTCAACGGGTGGAACAACCTGGGGTATCGCGAGCACCTTACCGCCACCAACCCATGCGGGGAGATACCGCTGCCGCCGTACGGGGCCTGTGACCTGGGCTCGGTCAACCTCACCCGCTTCGTGCGCGAGCCCTTCTCGGACGCGGCGCGGATGGACTGGGAGGCGGTGCGGCACACGGTGCGGGTGGCGGTCCGGATGCTGGACGACGTCATCGACGTCTCGCGCTTCCCGCTGCCCGCGCAGGAGGCACAGGCGCGGGGTACGCGGCGGCTGGGGCTGGGGCTCACCGGGCTGGGGGACGCGCTCATCCTGCTGGGCCTGCACTACGCGAGCCGCGAAGCGCGCGAGTGGGCTGTCTCCGTGATGCGCGAGGTGCGAGACACGGCCTACCGCGCCTCCATCGAGCTGGCGCGTGAGAAGGGGTCCTTCCCCTTCTTCGACCGGGAGCGCTATCTGGAGGGGGAGTTCATCCGCGCGTTGCCGCAGGACATCCGAGACGGCATCGCCCGGTGGGGAATCCGCAACAGCCACCTCACCGCCATCGCTCCGGCGGGCTCCATCAGCCTGCTGGCCGGCAACATCACCAGTGGCGTGGAGCCCACCTTCGCCTTCCGTCACACGCGGGCGCTACGGCTGTCGGATGGCTCGCTGGAGGAGGCCACGCTCACCAGCCATGCGCTGCGGCTCTGGCACGAGCGCTCCGGAGCGCACGCGCCGCTCCCGGACTGCTTCGTGGATGCGCAGGCGCTCGCGCCCGAGGCCCACCTGGAGATGCAGGCCGCGCTCCAGCCGTACGTGGACGCCGCCATCTCGAAGACGATCAACCTGCCGCCCGGCTACGGCTACGAGGGCTTCAAGTCCCTCTTCCGTCGCGCCTGGGAGATGGGGGTGAAGGGCTGCACCGTCTTCCCGCCGCGAGCGAGCACCGGGGCGGTGCTGGAGGCGATTCCCGAGCCGGGGCTGGCGGACTGTGCCCGCTGCCGGGGGGGCGGCAATTGAGAGCCGTGCCGGGCCTCAAGGGGTGGAGCGCCCGCCG
>QKJM01000238.1 GCA_003249315.1 Archangium sp. | reverse complement strand
GACCAGGCCACCTGTGTGCGAATCGAGCAGCACCTGGAGCGCTGTCCGGAATGCCATCGCGCCTGTGACTCGCTCAAGCGCACCGTGTCGCTGTGCCGCCACGTCCCGGAAGGCGAAGTGCCGGCCCCCGTGAAGGCAGCCGTGCGTCATGCCCTCTCCCGGCTCGGTCACCAGGCGGCCTCGGATCGCTCCTGATCCGGCCCGGGCGTGCTCCCTGACTGGGTGTTACGGAACGTAACGCTCGTATCCAGGAGTAACGTCACGACGCGCCGCGTCTACTTTACAACCGCCCGGAAGGACGAGGCTCATGTTCAGGGCACACCACTTGCCTCGGGGGCGGTATGGTTCAACCCATCCTGACCCCTGGGGGAGAAAGCATGCTCATGGAGCCGAAGCAGTCCATCACCGCCGGTGCACGGGTGAAGAATTTCGACGAGTACCAGCGCCTCTATCGCCAGAGCCTGGAGGATCCGATCGGCTTCTGGGACGCCCAGGCGAAGCGGCTGGACTGGTTCCACCCGCACCAGAACGTCCTCGATGCGGACATGGAGGAGGTTGATTTCGCCTGGTATTCGGGAGGGCGTCTCAACGCGTGTCACAACGCGGTGGACCGGCATCTGCAAAAGCACCCGGACAAGACAGCCATCATCTGGGCGGGCAACGAGCCGGGCCAGTACCAGCACATCACCTACCGTGAGCTCAAGCACCAGGTGGCCCGCATGGCCAACGTGCTCAAGGCGCACGGAGTACACAAGGGAGATCGCGTCTGCATCTACATGCCGATGACGCCCGCGGTGGCGTACACCATGCTGGCGTGCGCGCGCATTGGCGCGGTGCATTCGGTGGTGTTCGCCGGCTTCTCCGCCGAGTCGCTGCGCGATCGCATCCTCGACTCGGGGGCGAAGATCGTCGTCACCGCCAATGAGGCCCCTCGCGGCCCCAAGGCCGTGCCTCTCAAGCAGATCGTCGATCAGTCGCTCGAGGGACTCACCCAGGTGGAGACGGTGCTCGTCAGCCGCCGCACCGGCACCGAGGTGCCGATGAAGCTCGGCCGCGACAAGTGGCTGGAGGATGAGATGCACCGCCACCGCTCCACCTGCCCGGTGGAGTGGATGTCCTCGGAGGATCCGCTCTTCATCCTCTACACCTCGGGGAGCACGGGCAAGCCCAAGGGGGTGATGCACACCACCGCCGGCTACCTCGTCTATTCGTCGATGACGCACGAGTACGTCTTCGACATCCGCCCGGACGACGTCTTCTTCTGCACCGCGGACGTGGGTTGGATCACGGGCCACAGCTACCTCATCTATGGCCCGCTGGTGAACGGGGTGACGACGGTCATCTTCGAGTCCACGCCCATGTACCCGGATGCGGGCCGGCTGTGGCAGGTGGTGGATGACGTAGGGGCCACCATCCTCTACACGGCGCCCACCGCGCTTCGCTCACTCATCCGCGCGGGCGACGAGTTCGTGAAGAAGTACTCGCGCAAGAGCCTGCGCATCCTCGGCAGCGTGGGCGAGCCCATCAACCCCGAGGTGTGGCGCTGGTACCACGACGTGGTGGGCGAGGGCCGCTGCGACGTGGTGGACACCTGGTGGCAGACGGAGACGGGCGGCATCCTCATCACCCCGCTGCCCGGCGCCACGCCCTGCAAGCCCGGGAGCGCCACCTTCCCCTTCTTCGGGATCGAGCCGGTCCTCATGGATGAGAAGGGGCAGGAGATTCATGGAAACGGCGTCTCCGGCAACCTGTGCATGAAGCGCCCCTGGCCCGGCCAGGCCCGCACCATCTGGGGCGACCACCGCCGCTTCCGCGAGACGTACTTCTCCACCTACCCGGGTCTCTACTTCACCGGCGACGGCTGCCGGCGCGACGAGGACGGCTACTACTGGATTACCGGCCGCGTGGACGATGTGCTCAACGTCTCCGGCCACCGGCTGGGCACCGCGGAGATCGAGAGCGCGCTGGTGGCTCACGAGGCCGTGGCGGAGGCCGCGGTGGTGGGCTTCCCCCATGACATCAAGGGCACGGGCATCTGCGCCTACGTGACGGTGAAGCCCAGCAGCGGCGACTGGAACGCCGAGCAGTTGGTGGGCGCGCTCAAGGAGCAGGTGCGTCGCATCATCGGCCCCCTGGCCACGCCGGATCGCATCCGGGTGGTGAGCGGCCTGCCCAAGACGCGCTCGGGGAAGATCATGCGCCGCATCCTCCGCAAGGTGGCCGAGGGCCAGACCGACAGCCTCGGCGATACCTCCACCCTGGCCGAGCCGCAGGTGGTGGAGGAGCTGCTGGAGCTCGAGCGCTCCGAGCCCAAGGTGAAGGCGGGCTGACGCCGTCCCCAGCGGGAGGCGCCCGGCGCATGCGAGCCGTGCGCCTCCCGGGTGGTGCTCAGCGCACTTCCCAGTGCAGGGGCTGCGCCGTGCTGCGCGCGTAGTACTTGCCAGCGGGCAGCTCTCCGTAGAAGAGGGCGTCCAGCACGCCCACCACGCTCAGTCCGTCGAAGAGGCCCACCTCTCCCTTCGGCGCGAGCTGCAGGCCGAGCCCGGCCGCCGTCAGCCTCATCGTCTCACCCGGCTGGAGGATTCGCGCCGGCACGTTGGGCGTCATCACACTGCGCAGCTCGGTGGTGAGCACGAGCCCGGCGGTGCTCACTGGCTGTGTGCCGAGGTTGCGCAGCTCGAGCCATCCCTCGCGGGCATTCACCGCCTGCAGCGCCAGGGTCGGCTTCCATTTGCGCCACCTGGACACCTCATCCCGGAGGAACTGGGCCCGCTCTCGCGCGTACCTCTTCATGTAGCGGGGGCCGTCGTGGAACAGCGGCTCGTCGATGTGCGGCGTGCCTCGCATGTGCGGATCGAGCAGCTTGTACATGGCGTCGATCCGCGCGTCGATGATCTCCGGGGAGAACAGCTCCTCCAGCGCCTGCTCGACGTGCGCCAGCACCTGCTCCCGCAGCTCGGGGTGCAGGACGATGCGGGTGTTGAGGTTGGAGAAGATGGGCTTCCAGCGTCCCGGCTCTCCGCTCGCCCGGTCGAGGTACTCCTCCTTCACCCGGCTGTCGAAGAGGCTGAAGTTGAAGAGGGGATGCTCGAAGTCGGCGTTGGTCTTCCTCTTGCCGGGGACGTACTTGGCGTCCGTGTTGTTGAGATCCCACGTCACGTAGGAGAACCGCCCCGTCACCGCGTCATGGACGACGTAGCTGCGCGAGTCCTCCACGGTGGCGTTGGAGATGAGCGCGTCCATCGCGATGGTGCGCAGGTGGTGCTCCAGCTCGAACTTCTCCTGTAGCACCTCGACGAGCTGGGGCTCCGGCGTGTAGTTGACGGCGCGGAGGAACTCCTCGAGCGCGGTGTCCGGCTGCATCTCGTTGGTTTCCTTCTCCCACGTCCGCTGGTAGGCGGGCTCGTAGTACGTCTTCATCTCGCAGTTCTTCCCGCCGCAGCGCCAGATGGAGCCGTCCGAGTCGATGTAGCCGTGGTTCCGCATGAAGTTCTTGTCGATGCGCTCCAGGTCCAGGTAGACGCCCTGGTACACACCGTTGATGACGAGGCGCACGTACTTGCCGCGTGGCGCGGGGACGCCCATGGCCTCGAGCATGTCGAAGCCGAGCTTCTCGAGCATCATCGTGGAGTCGCGCCACTCGGAGATGAGGTTGAGCTTGCGGCGTCCATCGAACTGAGTCCCCTCCGGGAACTCGATACGCCAGCTCTTCTTGGGCCAACCGCGGGAGCTGTTGCCGCGCAGCCGCATCTGCACCTCCCGACGCTGACCGTCCGGAGTGGTGAAGATGGCTGGCTGGAGGGGCGTGTCCCTGTTCTCGTAGAAGAGCTGGAAGAGCAGCGGGTCGATCTCCACCCTGTACTCCTCCAGGGTCGTCTGCAGCGGCGGGTAGGTGAAGTGCGCCGGAGGTGGCGGCAGCCCGATAAGGGGCGGAGGCTGGGGCTCCTCTTCCTCGGGAGGCGGCTCCTCCTCCTCGGGAGGTGGCTCCTCTTCCTCGGGAGGCGGCTCCTCCTCCTCGGGAGGTGGCTCCTCCTCCTCGGGAGGCGGCTGTGTGGGCTCGTCGGGTGGCGTCACCTCCGGGGGAGGCCCGGGCTGGACCGGTCCCTGGTCCCCCGAAGGTGTCGGTTTGGTATCAGGGTCCACATCGGGCCAGCATCCTGCTAGCAGGAGGCAGAGAATGAACCTCACGATGCCCCCCATCTTCCACTCTCTACCCATCATCATTCCCTCCCGGCATGCATCCCTCGGAGATGAAGCAAGGGGTGAGCCATGGCTGGAACTGTCGGGTCGGCCCTTCTCGGGTGCCCTTCGCGCGAGGGGCCCGCAGGAACTCTTTGCAAGCTGGCCCTGGAGGGCTAGAAGACCGGGCATTCAAGCGCACGGAAGGACGGCACGCACATGACGGACAGCTTCGGCAGCAAGAGCCAACTCAAGGTGGGCTCGGCCACGTACGACTTCTACAGCCTCTCCAAGGTCGGCAAGGAGCACCCGTCGGTGGCGCGCCTGCCGTTCTCGCTGAAGATCCTGCTGGAGAACCTGCTTCGCCACGAGGACGGCCGCGTGGTGAAGCGCGAGCACATCGAGAAGATGCTCGCGTGGGACCCCAAGGCCACCCCCGAGACGGAGATTTCGTTCCACCCGGCCCGCGTGCTGCTGCAGGACTTCACCGGCGTGCCCGCGGTGGTGGATCTGGCGGCCATGCGCGAGGCGCTCGCGGCCATGGGGGGAGATCCCTCGAAGATCAACCCGCGCAACCCGGCGGACCTGGTCATCGACCACTCCTTCCAGGTGGACGTCTTCGGCACCTCGGACGCGTTCCGGGCCAACGCCGAGCTGGAGTTCGAGCGCAACCAGGAGCGCTACGCGTTCCTGCGCTGGGGCCAGAACGCGTTCAAGGACTTCCGGGTAGTGCCGCCGGACATCGGCATCTGCCACCAGGTGAACCTGGAGTACCTGGCCCAGGTGGCCTTCCGTCAGGGCAACACGGTGTGCCCGGACACGCTGGTGGGCACCGACAGCCACACCACGATGATCAACGGCCTGGGTGTCGTGGGCTGGGGCGTGGGTGGAATCGAGGCGGAGGCCGCGCTGCTCGGCCAGCCGATCACCATGCTGATTCCGCAGGTGGTGGGCTTCAAGCTGACGGGCCAGCTCCCCTCGGGCGCCACGGCGACGGACCTGGTGCTCACCGTCACGCAGATGCTCCGCAAGAAGGGCGTGGTGGGCAAGTTCGTCGAGTTCTACGGCGACGGCCTCAAGAGCCTCTCGCTGCCGGACCGCGCCACCATCGCGAACATGGCGCCCGAGTACGGTGCGACCATCGGCTTCTTCCCGGTGGACGAGGAGAGCCTGGCGTACATGCGCTTCACCGGCCGTCAGGAGGAGTTCGTCTCGTTGGCCGAGGCCTACTTCAAGGAGCAGGGCCTCTTCCGCACCGACGGGGCCGAGGAGCCGCTCTTCAGTGACACGCTGGAGCTGGATCTGTCCACGGTGGTGCCGAGCCTGGCGGGCCCCAAGCGTCCGCAGGACCGGGTGCCCCTCTCGGAGATGAAGTCCGCCTACGAGAAGTCGCTGGGCGAGATGCTGGCGATGGGGAAGGGCAAGGACGCGGCGGCGGCGCCGGTGGACGAGGCGCGGCTGCGCAAGACGGTCACCGTCACGCAGGGCAACGAGAGCTATGAGATGGGCCACGGCGCGGTGGTGATCGCCTCCATCACCTCATGCACCAACACCTCCAACCCGGCGGTGCTGCTGGGCGCGGGCCTGCTGGCGAAGAAGGCGGTGGAGCGGGGCATCAACGTCAAGCCGTGGGTGAAGACGAGCCTGGCCCCGGGCAGCCGGGTGGTGGCGGACTACCTGAAGGAGGCCGGGTTGACGC